>NZ_RAWD01000198.1:0-18120 GCF_003612065.1 Corallococcus sp. CA047B | reverse complement strand
GTCCGGAGTGAGAGCGCGTGCCCCCCTGCCTCCCCCCCCCTGATGGGGTGGTGTGCGGACAGGCGGCCCATCTCCACGCTCCCAGCACCACGCGGTCCGGTGCCCAAAGGCGGTCGTCATGCGATTGAAGACAGTGCTTCCCCTTGCCCTGCTTGCGTTCACCGTGCCTGGAGGCGCGCGTGCCCAGACGGTGTCTGGCACGGACGCTGACACGGCGGGCTTCACGACGCAGGGGATGGAGCTTCCCGAGCAGCACTACATGTTCAACGTGGGCGGCGGCCTCTCCTTCCCCATCTCCGACGCGGGGGACCGCTTCGAGACGGGCGGCGGCTTCCAACTGGGCGCCGGCTACCAGTTCCACAGGAGCTTCGGCCTCATGGCGGAGTTCTTCTACAGCGGCTATGACATCCGGCCCGAAGTGCTCACGGGAGCTGGCGTCGACGGCAACCACTACATGCAGTACGGCAGCCTCAACGCCGTCTGGAATGTGATTCCCCGCAGCCCTCTTGGCTTCTACGTCATCGCCGGGCCGGGCCTGTACTACCGCAAGGTGGAGCTGACCCAGTTGGCGGGCGTCGCGACCATCCCGTACTGCGACCCGTGGCTGTACTACTGCGCCACGGACGTGGTGCCGGTGTCGGAGATCATCGGCTCGCGCAGCAGCACGGACTTCGGTCTCAGCGGCGGCGTCGGCGTCACCCTGAAGATCAACGGGGACCTCCGCCTCTACGTGGAGGGGCGCTACCACTACATCTTCGGCTCGAGCTTCGACGTGGCGGGCGGCGATACGCGCAAGGCCACCGGCCAGTACATCCCGGTCAACTTCGGCATCCGCTATTGAACCCAAGCTTTCGCTTCGGGGCGTGACGCGAAGCAAGACGGGCCCGGACTCCCACGGGTGAGGAAGTCCGGGCCCTGCGTCCGTGGGGCCGTCGCAGGCCCGGGCCGCGGTGCGCGTCAGGCCAGGGGCTGGGTCCCGAGGCCGTTCTTCAGCTCCTTGCGCACCGCCTCGCTGACGCGCTCGCGGACGACGTCCGCCATGCGCTCGCGGAGCTCCTCGCCCACGCGATCGCGGACGGCGGCCACGATGCTCTCGGTGTCGACCTGGGCGGGCCCCGGCGTCTGGAAGCCGCCCATGGCCTGCTCACCGAACCCGCCGCGCATCGTGGGGCCCATCGAGGACATCGACTCGCGGATGGCGTCACCCATCCGCTCCTTCAGCGCCTCGTGCAGGTGCTCGCGGAGGTTGTTGGACAGCCGCTCGTGGAGGGTGTCGACGAGCCGCCCGCGGAGCGCCTCGGCGAGGCGCTCCGGGTCGATCTGGCCGAAGCCCTGCGGCTGCATGCCCGCGAAGCCCATGGTGCGCTCGCTCATCCGGGTGCGCAGCTCGTCGCCCAGCCGCTCGCGCAGCGTGTCGCGCACGCGCTCGCGCAGGCCGCTCTGGACGCGCTCGCGGATGCCGTCCGCGACGCGCTCGCGGATGATGTCGGCGAGGCGCTCCGGGTCGACCTGGCCGAAGCCCTGCATCCTGCGCTCGGACAGCGCGGAGCGCAGCGTCTCCGCCAGGCGCTCCTTCAGCGCCTCACGGACGCGCTCGCGCACGGCGGCGTGGATCCGCTCGGTCATGGTGTCGACGAGCCGGGTGCGGATGGCGTCGGAGATGCGCTCGGAGTCCATCGGTGCGAAGCCCTCCATGCCCATCCGCCGCTCCATCATCGCGGAGCGCAGCGCCTCGCCCAGCCGCTCGCGCATGGCGTCGCGGATGCGCTCGCGCACGACGTAGCCGATCCTGTCGCGCAGGGTGTCCTCGAGCCGGTTGCGCACGCGCTCGGCGATGCGGTGGGTGTCAATCTGCCCACCCCCCTGCTGGAGGTTCATCATGGTTTCAGACAGGGCGCCGCGCAGCGCCTCGCCCAGCCGCTCCCGGAGCACGTCGCGGACGCGCTCGTGCACGCCGCTGGTGACGCGCTCGCGGATGACGTCGGTGAGGCGGTTGTGGACGGCATCGGCGATCTGCTCCGCGTCGAACGGCTGCCCGCCACCCTCCCCCTGCTGCATGTTCATCGAGCGCTCGCTCAACGCACCGCGGACCGCCTCGCCGACGCGCTCACGAATCTCCGTGCCGATCCGCTCCTCCAGCCCGGAGACGACGCGCTCGTGCACCGCGTCGGCGATACGGGCCTTGATGGCTTCACCAAACATCTGCTGCCCCTGCATGGGGAACTGTTCCTTGCTCATTGCACTGCCTCCTGGCGCTGCGGGTAGAGCGGCAGGAGAGGAGAGTCCCGGCCTGCAGCTCAAGGCGGACTGATAGAGCCAGAAGCGATCGGCGGATACAGGGCCCGGGTCTGGCGCGGGTGTTGGCGCATGTCCCGCGAAGTGCCCTCGCGGGGCGGGCTGGACACGCGCGAGCATGAACCATCGGACTGCGATCCCCGGCATTCGGGCATGAAAAAATGCGGGTCCCCGCCACACGCGCCGTGGGACATCCGCCCCGGGAGCGGCGAAAATGCCGGCCCCATGTTCGACCAGGGCCGCTCTCCCGCTTCATCACCTCCGCGCTTCAAGGGCGTGGTCACCCGCTCGCTGCAACTGACGCTGCGTGACGGCATCCAGCTCGCGCTCGACGTCAACCTTCCCAGGACCCTGCCGGACGGCGAGCGGCTCCCCGCGGTGCTCGTCATGAGCCGCTACTGGCGCGGGTTCGATTTGCGCCTGTCCCCTCCGGACCGGGTGCCCATGGGGCCGCGCGAGCCGCTCGGTGACGCGCTGGTCGCTCAGGGCTACGCGGTGGTGGTCGTCGACGTGCGCGGCTCCGGTGCCTCCTCCGGCACCTGGAATCATCCGTGGTCGGACGTGGAGGTCGCGGACCTGGGTGAAGTGGCCCGCTGGGTGGCGGAGCAGCCCTGGTGCGACGGCCACCTGGGCGCGGTGGGCATCTCCTACGAGGGGACCACCGCGGAGCTGCTCGCGGCGGCGGCGCCGGAGCGGGTCCGGGCGGTGATTCCCCAGCAGATCGAGTTCGACGTCTACACCGACGTGGTCATGCCGGGCGGCATCCTCAACGCGGCGTTCATGCGCAAATGGGACGCCACCAACCGCATGCTGGACGCCGGCCGCGTCCCGTCCGTCTGGGGCCTGGGGGCGAAGCTGATGGTGCGAGGGGTTCGCCCCGTGGACGGAGACTCCGACCGCTCACGGGTCCGCGCCGCCCTGGAGGCGCACCGGGACAACGTCGACGTCTGGGCCGCGGTGCGGTCCATGACCTTCCGCGATGATCCGTTCGGCCCGCAGCCCGTCACCACCGACGACTTCAGCCAGTTCCGCCGCAAGCAGGCCATCGAGGCCTCCGGAGCGGCGGTGTACGGCTGGGGAAGCTGGTTCGACGGCCGCACCGCCGACGCGGTCATCCACCGGTTCCTCAACTTCACCAACCCCCAGGTGGGCGTCATCGGGGCGTGGAGTCACAACATGAAGACCCACGCAAGCCCCTACGCCCGGCCCAGGAGCCGCCCGAATCCCTCCATGGCGGATCAGTGGACGGAGTGCGGCGCCTTCCTCGAGCGGACGCTCAAGCCCGGCGCGCCCGCCGAGGAGAAGCGGCTGCACTACTTCACGGTGGGCGAGGAGGCCTGGAAGTCGACCCCCGTGTGGCCTCCCGAAGGCTTCTCCACGGAGCGCTGGTACTTCGCGGAGGATCACCACCTCGTTCGCGAGGCGCCGGCCGGCAAGGGCGCCGACACCTACGAGGTCGACTTCGCCGCCACGACCGGAACCCACAATCGCTGGCACACGCCCGATGGGATGACACCGGTGGTCTACGCGGACCGCGCCCGCGAGGACCGGCGGCTGCTCACGTACACGAGCGCCCCGCTGGACGTGGACGTGGAGCTCACCGGACACGCCCTGCTCACCCTGCACGTGGCCTCATCCCTGGAGGACGGGGCCTTCTTCGTCTACCTGGAGGAGGTCGACCCGAAGGGCCGGGTGACCTACCTGACGGAGGGACAGCTCCGGGCGCTGCACCGGAAGCTGTCCCACGCGACGCCGCCCTACGTCACGCCCGTCCCCTACCGCTCGTTCCGCCGCGAGGATGCCTGGCCCCTGGTGCCGGGCGAGGTGGCGACGCTGACCTTCGGGTTGCTGCCCGTCTCGGTCGTCATCCGCCGGGGGCACCGCCTGCGGGTGGCGCTCGCGGGCGCCGACGCCGACAGCTTCGCCCGCATCCCCACCGAAGGCAGTCCCTCCTGGCGGGTCATGCGCGGCCCCGAGCACCCGTCCTGCATCGACCTGCCCGTGAAGCGGCGGGGCTGAAGCCCGCGGCCCCCCTCATCCAATGACAGACAGGGGGAGGAGCGCACGGGGGGCACGTGCCCGCCGCCGCGCGGTCTCCCTATCCTTCTCCATGGAGACGAAAACGAGCCTCACGGGCAAGGCGCACCACTACGTGCCCACGCCCTTCCCCGAGTCCAGGGCCTTCCCCTGGGACGAGCTGCTGGAGCCCACGCAGCGGGGGCTGTACGAGCTGCTCTCCTGGCTGGAGGCCGCCTGCGGGTGGAGCCTGGGCGAGGGAGAGGCCCGCAACGAGCACCTCTCCACCAGCCTGCTCATCTCCGGTCCCCGGGGCGCGGGGAAGACCACCGTCCTGCTCAGCGCCCTCCAG
This sequence comes from Corallococcus sp. CA047B, assembly GCF_003612065.1. Taxonomy (NCBI): domain Bacteria; kingdom Pseudomonadati; phylum Myxococcota; class Myxococcia; order Myxococcales; family Myxococcaceae; genus Corallococcus; species Corallococcus sp. CA047B. The sequence goes on along the minus strand of NZ_RAWD01000198.1, from coordinate 13,457 downwards.
GCCCTGCGCGACTGGAGGGCGTTCCTCGGGCTGAAGCCAGGCGGGCGCCTGGAGGCGGAGGCCAGCGAGTCGGTGGCTTCGGGGCCGCAGGCGATGCGCCGGGACCTGTGCACGACGCTGGAGCGCATCGAGGGGCGCGTCGTCTGGCTGGAGCCGCTCGACCTGGAGCCGGTGCCCCCGGGCGCCAACCTCCTGGCCACCCTGCTGGTGCGCGTGCGCGCGGCCCTGGATGCGCCCCAGGACGACACGTCCTCGCGAGGCGGGCACGGCAGGTGGTCCTCCTCCATCCTCGAGGAGAGCGCGGAGGAGGCCTGGGGAAAGCTGGATCACCTCATCCGCGATGCCTCGTTCATGTGGGAGGACAGCGCGTCGACCACCGACACGCGCGCGCGCGCGGAGCAGCAGATCAAGGCCGCGGAGATCTACGCCAACTTCCAGCAGCGCTTCGCGGCGGCCATGGAGAACGTGGCGAAGACGCTGTCCCTGCCCCGCTTCGGCACCGCCAGGGGTGAGCAGGTCATCCTCGTGCTGCCCATCGACAACGTGGACCGCAGCATCGAACACCTCCACAACATCGTGAAGCTCACCCGCATGGTGGCCAGCCCCCGGCTCTGGTTCGTGCTGGCCGCGGGCCACCAGGAGTTCCAGCTCTTCATGGAGCGCTCCTTCCAGAAGGAGCTCATCCTCTCCGGGCAGGCGGGCATCGGGGCCCTGGGACAGGACGAGACGCTCTCCATCGCGCGGCGCCAGTCGGCCACCACCCTGCGCCGCGCGCTGCCTCCCAGCTACCGCATCAACCTGGGACCCGTGGATCCCTACAAGGCGTGGGACTTCCGCCCGCTGGGGGTGGATGCGGAGGACGGAGCCCAGACGCTGGGCCACCTGCTGGAGCAGCTGCGGCTGCCCTGCTCCCCGACGCGGGAGAAGCCGCGGGTGCTGGCGTCCTTCGCGGACCTCATCAACCTGGCGCCCCGGCTCTCCGACACGGTGAAGACGACCTACCGCATGGCCACGCGGGATGGGCAGGACGCGCCCCTGCGCAAGGTCATCCTCACCCCCGCGGGCAAGCTCGCCCTCCACCTGCCCGCGCGCACCCTGCAGGACCTCTGGCACGCCGCCCGGCGCGAGCTCTGGAGCACCCCCGCCTCCTCCGCGGAGGCCTGCGTTTCGGATGGGGAGCGCACCATCCGGGTGGTCACGGAGATGCTGCGCAACGCCATTGACGAAAGCGACCTGCCGGCCTGGGCGAGCCAGCAGTTGAACAACCGCATCCTCCGGTATGACGAAAAGGGGCTCATCTTCCTGGACCTGACGGGCAAGCCGGTGCGCCGCTCCAAGCGCACCACCCTGTCGGATGTCCTGGAGTGGCCGCGACGGGGGCGACCGGGCGACGCCGCCTCGAAGACGGAGGAGCCGCTGCTGCTCAGCGAGCTGCACCTGCGGCACTTCCACGACGTGGTGCTGATGTTGAGCGACCTGGACCGGGAGGGCTCCAGCGTGCCCCTGCCCGGCAACGTGGCCGGCTGGTTCATGCTGCTGCACGACGCGCTGATGCTCTTCGAGCCGCCCCGGGTGCTGAACCTGGACGTGACGCCCTTCGAGATGAGCCCCGAGCTGGTCGTGACGCTGCACGAGCTGTGGGTGGACGCCGCGCCCCACGAACCGCTCGTCCAGGTGGAGTGCTGGTGGAGCCTTCCCAGTTGGAAGACCTTCGTCGAGTTCGCCATCTTCACCGCGCAATGGAAGGCGTTCCTGAAGCGGACGGCGGACGGGTACTTCAAGGTCGACAACATGAAGGACTCGCGCATGAAGGTCGGCGCCCACCACCGCTTCATCCAGGCGGCCTGGGTGGAGAACATCTGCTCGGTGGCGGGCCGGAAGCTGGGCGGATGGGATTGGGGCGACGCACGCAGCCGGGGGGTGGAGTCGGTGCTCCTGGAGCAGGAGCGCGCCAGCGCGCTGGAGCCCTACGAGCAGCGGGTGCGCGACACGGTGGCGAAGCTCGTGGAGGACATCCGGAGGTACAGCGTGGGCTCCGACCGGCTGTGGACGGCCCGGGTGTGGCTGCAGAACGCGCTGCCCCTGCTGGTGCTGCCGGAGTTCGCGCCGGTCCCCGCCTTGAGCGAGCTGCTGCGCTGGCAGTCGGGGGAGGCGGGGGAGAACGAGGCCTGGGACGAGCTGGTGGCGTACTGGGAGGACCATGGGCCCCGCCTGACGCGGCTCCGCGAACAGATGGTGCGCGCCGCGGTGGGACGCTCCGGCGCGTCCGAGGCGCTCCGCCGCCACCTGGGCAGGGACGGTGGCCTGGGCACGGGCCTGTACTACGACTGGCTCGACACCGTGGTGCGCACGTGGTTCCGGGTCATGGACCAGGAGGGCGACCACCTGGAGCTGGGGGCGCTGCGCAGGGTGTCTCCCGTGCAGGACGTCCACGCGGATGCCAGCCATGGGCACTGAGGGACCGCGCCAGTCCCAGGGGAACCTGGCCCCCCGCCGCGTTCCGGAGGCCTACGTGCGCGCGGAGGTGGCCTGCTTCCCGCTGACCAGCCTCCAGGCCTTCCGGGAGGCGATGACGGAGCTGGTGCCCTCGCTGGACGGGCGCGACGCGGGTTCCACGCGGGCCCTCTGGCGCGATTGCGAGAAGACCCTGTCGGAGCACGCCAGCGGCTGGTCGCTGGACCGCCTCATCGCGGTCCGGGACGTGTTCTGGTTCGACTCGCGCCGGCACATCCGCGGCCAGAGGGATCCGCCGCGGCGGGTGTCCATGGCCAGCTACCTGGTGCACCTGGCGGACACGCACCTGGAGCGCCGGCCCGGGGTCACCGTCGTGGCCCAGGACACGGAGGCTGGCGCGGTGGACGCCATCACGCACTACCGCTGGCTCACCTTCGCCCTGCCCGAGGACCTGTTGATGTCGGCCGTGCCGGTGGAGCCGCCCCCCACGCGGGTGGACATTGAACCGCCGCTGCTGATGCGCCACCTGCTGGACCGGGGCGTGACGGAGGTCCACCACCACGTCAACGCGGGCATGGACTTCCCGCTGCTGTGGACCTCGCTGCTGTCCGCCATCGCGGACCCGGCCCTGGATGCACGCCTGCTGTCGGGACCGGGGCTCGTCTTCGGTGAGGGCAGGACGATGCTCCGCTGGCTGCTGGCGGCCGCGGTGTCCCGCTGCGTCCTGGCGGAGGTCATCCTGCGAGGTGGAAAGCGGCCGCTGCTGGAGTTCGTGGCGGGCCTGCGGGAGTCGTCCGTCTGGATGCCCCAGCGCCGCCGGGTGCTGGAGCGGACCCTGGAGGCGCTCTCGCGCGCCCGCCTGGAGGTCCTGCCGGAGGTGGACGAACTGCGCGAACTCTACGGGGACCTCCACCCGCTGGCGGCCCGCGGAAGCACCGAGCCTCCGGAGACCCTCGACGACGTGTGGCGGCGGTGTGATCCCATCGCCCTGCGGATGGGGCTGCACACGCCCAACGCGGGAGAGCGCTGGCTGGTGCGCTACGGGCTGCGGTGGATGCGGCGGATGGAAGAGGCCGGCACGCCGGATCCGCACTTCGAGCGCCTCTTCTGGCAGGTGCAGCGGGTGCGCTGTCTGAGCTACCGCACCTACGTGCAGCGGCCGCTGACCGCCGGGCTCCAGTGGTTCATCCGCTTCTATGATCGCCTGGGCGCGATGAAGCGGCCCCTGCACGCCGTGCGCGCGGAGGTCTCCTACTCGGTGGCGGGGGGCGAGCAGCCCATCGCCGCCCTGGAGGTGCGCACCCGCCTCATGGACACCTCCATCCAGATGGCGGAGGAGCTGTGGATGCTGACGCGCTCGTGGCAGCGGGTGCTCAAGCGCGTGGGGCGGGCCACCAGCGACGGCCGTCAGCCGGAGTTCGGCCTGGTGCTGCACCTGCTCAAGGCGCGGGATCCCAAGCGCCACTGGAGGGAGGGCCTGCCGCCCGCGCATGCCCAGGGCACCTACGCGGAGCCGGTTCCGGAGGGCCTCATCCGGCTGGGAGGCCGCTACGCGGACTCCTTCGTCTCGCAGTCGACGCAGGTGGAGGCGCTGGTGGACCTGCTGCGGGCGGTGCCGCTGTCGCTCTGGCTGGTGCGGGGGCTGGACGTCGCGTCGGACGAGCTGAGCGTGCCCACGTGGGTGCTGGCGCCGCTGTACCGCTACGTGCGGTGGGAAGCCGCCCGCGCCGCGGTCCGGCCGGCGGCCCGGGGCGCCCCACCCCTGCGGCTGACGGGCCACGTGGGCGAGGACTACCGGCACCTCATGGAGGGGCTGCGCCGCATCTACGAATGCCTGCACTACCTGTTGGATCACCGGGGCGGGCGGCTGGGACACGCCACCTCGCTGGGCGTGGAGCCGGGGACGTGGGCGGAGTCCGTGGGCGCGGTGATGATGCCGGCCGAGGAGCGGCTGTGGGACCTGGTCTTCGAGTGGCGGCTGTACGGCAGCTACCGGCTGCCCCCGGGCCTGAGCGCGGACACCCCGCCGGGACGGCCGCTGCAGGTGGAGAACCTCATCCGCGAGCTGTCCGAGGGCATCTTCGGCAGGTGCATCGCGCCGCACGTGCTGGCCGAGGCCCACCACGTGCTGCACAACCTCTGGTGCCCGCCCCTGGCGCAGGAGGGGGTGGGCGTGGGGCTGGACGCCTTCAGCCGGGCTTCCCGACGGCTGGACTGGGTCCGGGTGCGCAACTCCAGGCGCGTCCAGGAGCTCATCGAAGCGTACCGGGAGGACGAGCGCGTGTTCCGGCGCGGACAGCAACTGGTGGACATCCCGCTGGATGCCGCGGAGGTGGCCGCGCTGAGGGCCGCCCAGGACGCGCTGCGCCGGTACGTGGGGGCGCGGGGGACCGTCGTGGAGGTGAACCCCTCCAGCAACCTGCTCATCGGCAACCTGTTGGACCTGCGCAACCACCCCATCCTGCGGCTCTTTCCGCCGCGAGCCGAAGCGGGGGCGCCGCCGCCGGTGCCCATCGCGGTGGGCGCGGACGACCCCATCACCTTCTCCACCTTCCTGCTCCGGGAGTACGCCCTGCTGCACGAGGCGGCGCGGAGCGCGGGCTACTCCGAGCGCGAGGTGCACGAGTGGCTGTCCACCGTCCGGCAGACGAGCATGGACGCGCGCTTCACCGTGCCCTGGCATCCCAGCGCGGAGCGCATGACGGAGGACCTTCTGGACGCGCTGGGGGCCTTCACGCGGCGGCCCTCGGGACACCTGGGGGCCCGGGCTCCCAGGTGAGGCGGGCCGCCTGCTACGGCTTCGCGCGCGGGGAGGCGCCACCGGCCTCTGGAGCACCGCTGGAAGGCAGCAGCTTCTCCGACTGCCCGATGAGCCTGCTGAGCACCTTGTTCATGATGGAGCTCAGGAACTTGTCCGCGGAGTACCCCGCGGCCACGGACAGGGCCGCGAGGGTGAAGAAGACGGCGCGCGAATCCCTCACGACGATGTTCAGCAGGGCCGGGGTGTTGTTGGCGGCAGCCACGGAGTCGCGAGACACCACCGAGAGCAGCAGGTTGGACTGCTCGACGAAGAGGAGCGTCAGGGCCGCGAAGGCACCGATGACGGGCTTCACCAGCAGGTGGTAGGCGAAGAAGCGGCTCGTCGCCCCCGTCGCGACGACGAAGCGCTCCTTGGAGAGCATGTTGGACACCACGGCCCCGGCGGCGCCCGTGAGGCAGAGCACCAGCATCCCCTGGGGAACGAGCTGCGCGGGCCAGGTCGAGACCAGGGATTGATTGAACCCCAGCAACGCGATGAGGGCGAGCGTGATGAGCAGCAGGGTGCTGAAGATCTGGATGGAGACGTTGATGGAGAGCTGCCAGAAGGTCTTGTCCACCCGGTCATTGACGACGCCCAGCGCGCCCCGCAGCACGTGGCGGCACTGCGCCAGACGCTCCCTGTCGGACACGGAGGCCTCAGGATCATTGGAGGCAAGCGCCTCCCCTCGGAGCATGCGGACGCACCGGGGCAGTGGCCCCTCGGCCTGCTCCGTGCCCAGCCAGAGCGCTCTCTGGACGGGATCCGTCACCCGCCGCGCGAACTGCTGCTGAACCTCCAGCGCGTGGGGCAGCAGCATGTGCCGGGGCATGACCAGCAGTTGCAGGCCGTCCACCTCGTGGATGACCTGCCAGAAGGAGAAGGACCACCGCCAGAGCGGCCTGTCCAGGCAGCGCCGGGCCACCTCCAGCCGCTGGGTGCACTGATCCAGGATGACCCGGTCCTCGTCCGTCAAATCATCACGGACTTCGCACAGCTCGTGGAGCGAGGCGTCGTTCTCCAGCCTGTTCCAGAGCAACTGGGTCGCCGAGCCATACCTGCCCCGCCGGCGGCGGAAGCCGACGAGCCCGAGGATGGCGGGAGGGCTGTCGGAAGGCAGGGTGTCGGAGGCCGCCATGAGGAACACATGGGCACGGCGCGAAGCCATGCCAATCCATCAACGCCCGGGCTCCAGTGCGCCCGGCCCACCGCCTCCCCCGACGGCGCGTTCGTGCCAGTGGCCTCAGAGGTCGACGAACTCGCAGTCGCGCACGAGGACGTTCATCATCAATCCCTGCACGCGGCCACGGATGCCGACCTTGGTTCCCTTTGAGAGGTTCGCGGCCCGCTGCACCTGCTCGTCCGTGATGAAGCACTGGATCTGCGGGATCTCGAACTGCCGTCCGGTGCCGAGCGTGACGTAGACGGAATTCATGATGTCCTTCTTGATGTCGTCGACAATGCCCGCGGTCTGGATGACCTGGTCCTTGAAGTTCGAGTCAGCTCGAACCTCATTGTCCGCGTACTCCGCGAGGAGCGTGCGGATCTCCACCCGCTTGGGGGCGGGCTCTGCTTGAGCGGCAGGGGTTCGGGCTGACGCCGGCTCCCCTGATGTCGAGCCCTTCTTCGCCGCGCCGATGGCACCGAGGCACGTCCCGAGGAAGCAGAGCGAAAAGAGCCCTCCGACCACGAAGAGGGTCACCTTGAGCACGGAGGTGCCACGGGGCACGGGAGCCCCACACTTCGGACAAGCCGCTGCATTGCTGGCGACGTCAGTTCCGCACTGCTTGCACTTCACCCATGCCATTGCGATTCCCCTGCTGGAGCCTGTCGGATGCAGAGTCGGCTCTGGAGCAGGATTGGACTTTCAAGTGCTCAACACCATCCCCCGCAGGGAGTAGGCGACACCGCCCGGGCCGGTGTTCTGGCTCCGGGCGGGAAACAACGCCGGCCTGGGAACTCATACGGGCCGGCGGAAGTAATCCCCCAGGTCCGCGGGGAGCTGTGACGCCACCGCCGCCACCTCCTCCTCCGGGATGCGATCGCGCACGGCCGTGAAGACGGCGGCGACCACCCGGGCGGCCTGGTCGACCTTGATCTTCAGGTGGTCCGCCACGTCGGTCATGAACTCATCGCGGCCAATGCGCCGGGCGCGCGAAGAGCCCAGGTGCACCGTGCAGGCGCCGAGGATCTCCTCACCGATGCCGCCGCGCAGCGCGCGGAAGAGCTTCACGTCCTCGCCCTCCGAGAGCCGCCGCGCGAGCGAGCACATCACCGCGCTCGCGGCCTCCCGGGCATCCAGGCCCTGGCTGTGCATGACCGCGTCGGATTGGACTTCATCCAGGAAGCCCTGGAGGTCGAGCGGCTCGTCGCGCTCCTTGACCGGCACAGCGTGGGTGTCCTGCGAGGGATTCCGGGGCGAGGCCATGGCGCATCTCCAAGGGTTCGTGGGCCCGAAGGGGCCCGGTCCGCAGAAGAGGCTGTGCACGTGAGGGGACGCCGGCATCGTCTGGAGCTTCCCGGGCCTGGATGCCCGCTCCCAAGGTCTGACCCACCGCGGAAGACGCCCGGGTGGGGCCTCCCAAGCCCCTACCCGTGCGTCGCCGGCTGGGACACGTCCTGCGACGAAGGCTTCTCGTCCCCGCCCTTGCCCCGGCTCAGCCACCGGCCCAGCCGCGTCTTGTAGCGGTCCGCCACCACGTAGAAGGCGGGCACCACGAGCAGGCTCAGCACCGTGGACACCGACAGGCCGCCCAGCACCGCGATGGACATGGGCGCGCGCGTCTCACTGCCCGCGCCCAGGGCCAGCGCCGCCGGCACCGCCGACATCATCGTCGCCGTGGACGTCATCAGGATGGGCCGCAGGCGCACCGGCCCCGCGCGCAGCATGGCCTGCATCGCGTCCAGGCCCAGCTCGCGCTGCTGGAGCGCGTAGTCCACCAGGATGATGGAGTTCTTCTTCACGATGCCCATGAGGAGGAGCAGGCCAATCATGCTGAAGATGTTCAGCGTGTTGCCCGTGGCCAGCAGCGCGAACGACGCGCCCGCCACCGACAGCGGCAGGATGGTCAGCACCGTCACCGGGTGCAGGAACGAATTGAACTGCGCGCCCAGCACCATGTACGCGACGGCGATGCCCAGGAAGAGCGCGAAGATGAGGCTGCTCATCGAGTCGCGGAACGCCACGCTCGCGCCGCCCGCCACCACGCGGATGCCTCCGGGCAGGTCCTTGCCCAGTTGTTCCACCGTGGCCAGCGCCTCCTCCTGGTTGGAGCCCGGCGCCACGTTGGCGAACAGGCTGATGGCCCGCTCGCGGTCGCGCCGCGTGATGGCCTGCAACGCGGGCAATTCCTGCTGCGTCACCAGCGACGACAGCGGCACCAGCGTGTTGTTCGCCGTGCGCACCTTCAGCAGCGACAGGTCCTCCGGCCGCGACCGCTGATCCGCCAGCAGCCGCAGGCGCACGTCGATGCGTCGCCCGCCGCTGCTGTACTTGCCCACGCGCACGCCGCCCACCAGCGCGTTCACCGTGGAGGCCACCGCCTGGATGGGCACGCCCACGTCCGCCGCGCGCGCCCGGTCCGGCGTGATGCGCAGCTCCGGCTGGCCCAGTTGGTAGTCCGTGTCCAGGTCCACCACCTTGCCGGACGCCGTGAGCTGATCGCGCAGGGTCTGGCTTGCCTCCACCAGCTTGTCCCAGTCCGAACCGCGCACGCTGAACTCCACCGGGAAGCCGCGCTGCGCGGTGAAGCCCGCCTGCGACAGGTCCTGCACCACCGCGCGCAGGCCCGGGTAGCTGTTCAGCTCCTTGCGCAGCACCTGCGCGAACTCCGCCTGGGACATGCGCTGGTCGCGCGGCAGCAGCGTCAGGTTCATGTTTCCGGAGTTCACGCTGGAACCGCCGCCTCCGCCGCCGCCCACCACCGAGAACACGCGCGTCACCTCCGGCCGGCTGGCGGCGAACTCCTCCGCGCGCTTGAACAGGCGGTTGGTCTCCTCCAGGCTGCTGCCCACCGCCGTCTGCAGGCGCACGGCCATGCGGCCCTGGTCCTGGGACGGCACGAACTCACCGGGGAGCGCCTTGAAGGCGAACGCGCTCAGCACCAGCATCGCCACGGCCACCAGCAGCACCCGGTACGGCCGCACCAGCCCCCAGGCCAGCATGCGCGCGTACAGGTTCTCCAGCTTCGTGAAGGCCTTGTCCACCACCACGCCCACGCGACCGCGGTGCTCGCGCGACGTCTTGAGCAGCTGCGCGCACCGCGCGGGCGCCAGGGTGATGGCCTCCACGTAGGACAGCAGCACCGCCACGCACAGCGTGACGCCGAACTGGAGGAAGAACCGGCCGATGATGCCCTTCATGAAGACGACGGGCAGGAAGATGGCCACCACCGCCAGCGTCGCCGCCAGGGCCGCGAAGGTGATCTCCGCTGTGCCCTCACGCGCGGCGCGCACCCGGTCCTTCCCCTCCTCCGCGTGCCGGAAGATGTTCTCCAGCACCATGATGGCGTCGTCCACCACGATGCCCACCGCCAGCGCCAGTCCCAGCAGCGTGAAGGTGTTGAGCGTGAAGCCCAGGAAATAGATGACCGCCACCGTGCCCAACAGCGACATGGGGATGGCCAGGACGACGTTGAGCGTGCTCGACAGCGACCCCAGGAACACCCAGCACACGAAGGCGGTGAGGATGCAGGCGAGGAGCAGCTCGAACTCAATCTCGTGCACGCTCTCCTCGATGAACTGCGTCGAGTCGAAGTTGATGCTCGCGCTCATGCCCTCGGGCAGGTCCTTCTGCAGCTGCGCCAGCACCTGCCGCACCTCCTGGGCCACGGCCACCGCGTTGGCGCCGCGCTGCTTCTTGATGCCCAGGGCCTGCGCGGGCTCACCGTTGACGCGCGCCAGCCGCCGCTCGTCCTCGAAGCCGTCCTCCACGATGGCCACGTCGTGCAGGTACACCGCGCGGCCGCCCTCCTCGCGCACCACCACGTCGCGCAGCGTCTCCAGGTCCAACGCCTCGCCCATGAAGCGCACGTTGACCTCGCGGCCCTCCGTCTCGATGCGGCCGGCGGGCAATTCCACGTGCTCACGCTGGAGCGCGGCGACCAGGTCCGTGACGGTGAGCCCGTGCGAGTCCAGCTTCTGGGCATCCACCCAGATGCGCACGTTGCGCTCCAAGAGGCCACCCAGCATCACCTCGCCCACGCCGGGCACCGTCTGCAGGCGCTCCTTCACGCGGTAGCGGGCGAAGTCGCTCACCACCTGCTGGGAGAAGGGCCCGGACACGCCCAGCCACATGATGGGCTGGTCCTCCGGGTTGGACTTGGAGACGACGGGCGGATCGATGTCCAGCGGCAGCCGGCGCTGGGCCTGGCTCACCTTGGTCTGCACGTCCTGGAGCGCCAGGTCCACGTTGCGCGACAGGTCCAGCTCCACCGTGATGTTGGCGCTGCCCTGGCGCGCGGACGAGGTGATGCTCTTGACGCCCTCCACCTGCGTCACGGCCTCCTCGATGAACTCGACGACGTCCGTCTCCACCGCCTCCGGGTTGGCGCCCTCCCACGACACGGAGATGTTGATGGTGGGGAAGTCGACGTCCGGGAACTGGCTGATGCCGATGCGCTGGGCCGCCACCAGTCCGAAGATGATCGTGGCCGCCATGATCATCCAGGCGAACACGGGCTTCTTGATGCAGACGTCGGTGATGCTCATGGCCGACCTTCCGTGCCCGCCGCCGTGTCCGTGCGGGCCTCGGTCGCGGGCTGCTCGCCGGTGACCTTCGGCTTGGGGCTCTCCGACACGCGCACGGCGACGCCGTCACGCAGCGCCTCGGCGCCGCGCACCACCAGCGTCTCACCGGGCCTCAGCCCCTCCTTCACCTCCACCCGCCCGTCGGATGTGCGCAGGCCCAGCTCCAGGATGCGCTCGCGGGCCTTGTTGTCCGCCACCACGAACGCGAGGAAGCCGCGCTCGCTGGGGCGGATGGCCGTCTGCGGAATCACCGGGCTGCCGCCCCGCGTCTCCACCGGCACGCTCACCGTGGCGAACGCGCCGGGCCGCAGCTTCTGGGCCGCCTCCCCCGTCACCTCCGCCGTCACCGCCACCATGCGGCTCTGGTCATCCGCGCTCGCGGCCACGTAGGTGATCTTCGCTGAATAGCTTCCGCCGTCCGAGCGCACCGTGAACTTCGCGGGCATGCCCGGGGTGATGCGCGTCACGTCCGCGGCGGGCACGTTGAAGCGCAAGAGCAGCGGTTCGCGCCGCAGGAGCGTGGCCAGCACCACGCCCGGCTGCACGTACTGGCCGGTCTGCACCGTGCGCGTCTGGAGGACGCCGTCCATGGGGGCGCGCACGTAGGCGTCGCGCTGGTTGAGCTGCGCCTGCTCCAGCATCGCCTTCGCGGAGGCCACGTCCGCCTGCGCGGTGGCGGCGCGGGCCTGGAACGTCTCCAGCTGTTCGGCGGGCAGCAGGCCCGGGCTCTGCGCGTTGACCTCCGCGCGGCGCTGGGCCCCGGCCTTCGCCTCCACCAGCGAGGCCTGGGCCTTCTGCAACACGGCCTCCGCGGCCCGCACGGCGATGGCGTAGCGCGCGGGTTCGATCTCCGCGAGCGTGTCGCCCTTCTTCACCGCCTGGCCCTCGCTGAAGTTCACCTTCTCCAGCGCGCCCGGCACGCGCGCGGTGATCTGCACGCGCTCGAAGGCCTCCACCGAGCCCACGGCGCTGACGGCGTACTCCACGTCGCGCGTCTCCACCGGCGCGACCTCCACCGGGAACTGGATGGGGCCCCGGCCGGACACGCCGCCCTTGCCGCCCTTGCCACCGCCCGCGGCGACCGCTTCTTCCTTCTTGCAGCCCGGGGCCAGGGACAGCACGGCCAGGGACAGGGCCAGCACTCCAGTGCGTCGCATTGCCTTCACGGTTCCTTCCCCAACGGATTGAGTCCGACAGCGGCCCTCAGGCCCAGCAGCGCCACGCCCAGCCCGTAGCGGTTGCGCGCCAGGGCGACCTCCGCCTCGAAGAGGCTGAGTGACGCGTCCGCCACGGTGAGCGCGGTGGACAGGCCCTGGCGGTACAGGATGCCCGTCTCGGTGGCGTTCTTGCGCGCCGCGCGGGCCGCCTGCTCCGTCTGCGCGAGCGCGGCGCGGGCCGTCTCCAGATTGACCCGCGCCTGTTCGATGTCCACCGTCACCCGCCGCGTGGACGCCTGCGTGTTCAGCTCCGCCGCGTTGGCGTTGGCCACGCGCTCGCGGCGCTCGGCGTAGCGCGTGCCGCCGTCGAAGAGGTTCCAGGTGAGATCCACCGCGAGGAAACCATCGCCGACGTTGCCGTTGAGGCCCGCCTCGTTGGTGAGGCGGTACTGCGCGGTCGCTCCCAGCGAGGGCAGCAGGCGGGCCAGGGGCTCCTTCGCGCTCTCACGCAGCGAGCGCACCCGCAGGTTGGCCGCGAGGATGTCCGGCCGCCGGTCCGTCGCGCCCTGCGTGAGCACCTCCAGCGCCGGGGCGGGCCGCGCGGCGTCCGCGAGCAGCGGCTCCGGTGGGGCAAGCTCCCCCTGGACGGGTTCGACGAGCAGGAAGCCCAGCTCCAGGCGGCTCGTCTCCGCGGTGCCCAGCGCCGCGGCGAGGTTGGCCTCCGCGGTCGCGACCTCCAGCTCCGCGCGGGTGACGTCATTGGTGCTGGCGAGCCCCGCGGAGGCCCGGGCCTGCGCGTCCGCGAGCCCCTGGCGTGCGTAGGCGAGGCGCTGTTCGGCGGCCTGATACACCTGCTGGTTGGCCAGGGTGACGAGGAAGGCGTTGGCGGCGGAGAAGGAGACCTGCCGGCGCGACTCCACCGCGTCCAGCTGCGCCGCCTCGCTCTCCAGCTTCGCGGCCCGGTAGAGCGGGATGCCGCGCGCGTCGAAGAGCGCCACCCGCCCGGTGAAGTTGGCGCCCAGGGCGTTGAACTGCTGGAGGACGACCGTCTGCCCACCGACCTCGCGCGTGGATTCACGCAGGCGGCGCGTGTAGGTGCCGGAAGCCGTGAGGCTGGGCAGGAAGAAGGCGCGGGCGCGGGCGACACGGGCACCGGCGGCCTCGGCGAGCTGCCCAGCGGAGAGCACGGCCTCGTTTCGCTCCGACGCGAGCGCCACGGCGCGCTCCAGCGTCAGCGGGGTGGCGCCGGCATCCGGGGCCTGGGGCTTGGGGAAGGCGCTTGCGTCGGAGCGAAACGAGGC
>NZ_RAWD01000197.1:0-18133 GCF_003612065.1 Corallococcus sp. CA047B | reverse complement strand
GGTCGTAACCGGGCTGGAAGCGTTTCAGGGGGCTCACGTGGCCACCTTAACGGACGGCGCGCCGGGGCGCCGCGCGCTATGCTCCCGCGCCTCTCGTCACCGGACCCAGGCGCCAAGGCTTGGAGTCCGGATACCGGGGAGTCACGCACGTGAACGCCATCATCCTCCGGCTGGTCTGCGGTCTGCTCTTCGCGGGCATGGTGCTGGGCGTGGTGACCCACCCGCCCAAGGACCTCACGCAGGGACTGGGCATGATGCTGCCGGCGACGATGCTGCTGGGCGTGGCGCTGAAGGGGCCCAAGGGCCGCTCGCGCCTGCCGCCCAAGAAGCGCGCCCCGCCCGCGCCGCCGGTGTCCGGTGGGACGCCCGGCGTCTGAAGGCGTCCCCCGATTCCGGCGGGGCGCGGGCGCGGACGTGCGTCGTCAGTAGACGGCGAGGAGCTGCACGTCGAAGACGAGCACGGAGTCGCCGGGGATGACGGGCGGCGACCCGCTGCCGCCGTAGCCCAGGTCGGACGGGATGACGAGCTTGCGCTTGCCGCCCACGCGCATGCCGGCGACGCCCTCGTCCCAGCCCTCGATGACGCGGCCCTGGCCCAGGTTGAAGGCGAAGGGCTGGTTGCGGGGAATGCTGCTGTCGAACAGCGTGCCGTCCGGCAGCCACCCGGAGTAGTGCACCTGGACGACCTTCCCGGCGGAGGCCTCCGCGCCGGTGCCCACCGTCAGGTCCTGCGTGTAGAGCCCGGAGTCGCTCTTGTTCATCGCGGCCAGGTCCACGCCCAGCGAGTCGGCGTACGACACCTTGGCGGGGTCACCCGAGGAGGAATCACCACAGCCCGCGAGGGCCAGCACCGTGCACAGCAGAAGGGATCGAAGCATGGCCCGCAGCCTGCCCGGCACGCGCGCCCCGGGAAAGGGGGAAGGGACGCGTGGCCTGCCCGCCCGGATGGCGCGGGTGGAGGCCGGGCCGCGCGTCCTGCTTGAAGCCTCCGGGTGCGAGGCTTATCCGTTGCGCCCCCCATGACGACACCCTCCGAGCCCGCCCCCGCTTCGCTGCGTCCCTCGCTGGTCGGGCTGATGGCGGCGGCCAGCGCCGTCACGGCCGCGAACCTCTATTACAACCAGCCCCTCCTGGGAGACATCGGGCGCACGCTGGGCGCGTCGGACGGAGCGGTGGGGCTGGTGCCCACGCTGACGCAGGTGGGCTACGCGGTGGGCATGTTGTTGCTGGTGCCCCTGGGCGACAGCCTGGAGCGCCGGCGCGTCATCCTCACGCTGTGCGCCTGCGTGGCCGTGGCGCTGTCGGCGACGGCGCTCGCGCCTGGCCTGCAGGTGCTGGTGGCGGCGAGCTTCGCGGTGGGCGTCACCACGGTGATTCCGCAACTGCTGGTGCCCTTCGCGGCGCAGCTCGCGGAGCCCTCGCAGCGGGGGCGGGTGGTGGGCACGGTGATGAGCGGGTTGCTCATCGGCATCCTGCTGTCGCGCACGGCGGCGGGCTTCGTGGGCACGCACCTGGGTTGGCGCACCATGTTCTGGGTGGCCGCGGGCTTGATGGTGGCGCTGGGCTTCGTGTTGCGCTTCACGCTGCCCGCGCAGCCGCCGCTGGCCGCGATGCCGTACCCCGCGCTGATGCGTTCGCTCATCCACCTGGCGCGCACGGAGCCGGTGCTGCGGTTGCACGCGCTGCTGGGCGCGCTCACCTTCGGCGCCTTCAGTGCTTTCTGGGTCACGCTGGCGCTCCACCTCCAGTCGCTGCCCGGGCACTACGACGCGCAGGTGGCAGGGCTCTTCGGCGTGGTGGGCGTGGCGGGCGCGGGCGTCGCGCCGCTGGTGGGGCGTCTGGCCGACAAGCGCGGAGACCGGCGCCTCAACGCGCTGGCCATCGCCGTGCTGCTGGCCTCCTTCGGCGTGCTGTGGTGGGCGGGGCACACGCTGTGGGGCCTCGCGCTGGGCGTGTTGCTGCTGGACCTGGGCGTGCAGGCCAATCAGATCACCAACCAGGCGCGCGTGTACGCGTTGCGGCCGGAGGCGCGCAGCCGACTCAACACGCTCTACATGGTGACCTACTTCCTGGGCGGCGCGGCGGGTGCGTGGGCCGGGACGGCGGCGTGGACGCGAGCGGGCTGGTCCGGCGTGTGCGCGGTGGGCGCCGCGATGTCGCTCACGGCCCTGGGGGTGGTGCTCTGGAGCAGCCGCCGCGCGCCGGTCCAGGTCCCCGTCACCTGAGGCGAGGCCCCAGGCTCGGCAAGCTCGGAAGGTTCAGAGGTCGCGCTGCATGTTCCGGTGGGGCACGCCCACCTCGACGTAGGGCTCGCCGTACACCGCGTAGCCCAGGCGTTCGTAGAAGGGGACGACGTTCGCGCGGGCGTGCAGGTGCACGTGGCGGAAGCCGCGCTGTCGCAGCTCCTCCTCCAGCGCGCGCACCAGCCGGGCCCCCAGTCCCTTCCCCTGCAGCGAGGACGCCACCGCCATCTGGAAGAGCCGGCCGCCGTGCGCATCCTCCGGGTGGAAGAGCACGCAGCCGGTGACGGTGCCGCCCGCGTGGGCGACGAGGTGGAGGCTTGCGTCCTCGAAGGGGAACTTCACGTCCGAGCGCGCGAAGCCCAGCGGCTCACGCAGCACGCGGAAGCGCAGCTCCAGCTCCCCGTCGTACAGCGGGTGTCCGGGGCGGATGAAGTCGAGCGAGGTGTCGTCGGCCATGGCGCGCGAAGGTCCGTTCAGAAGCTGCCGGTGAGCTGGAGGTTGAAGGTGCGGCCGTACTGGGGCACGGGCCCGGCGGACGCGTCCTCTCCCACGATGAAGGCGTAGCGCGAGTCCAGCAGGTTGTTCACGCCGGCGAAGTAGCGCAGCCGTCCGTAGTCGCCGGACACGCCGAAGCCCACGAGCAGCGCCTCGCCGCTGTCGGCGCCGGAGATGCCGTCCACGCGCGAGCTCTGGTACGTGGCCTGGGTGGCGATGCGCATGTCGCCGTTGCCCACGGGCAGCAGGAAGCGCCCGGAGGCCAGGTGCGCGGGCTTGGCCTGCACGACGTCCTGCGAGGCATTGCGCAGCGTCACGTAGGAATAGCTCAGGTCCACCAGCAGCCAGCGGCCCGGCTGCCAGTGCAGTCCGGCCTCCGCGCCCCACGCCATCGTCTCGCCGGAGCTGTTCGCGTACACGAGGCACTGGCTGGGCGCGCCCTCGGGGCCGCAGCCGGGCGTGGGCGCGGACTCGGTGGTGAGCGTGATGAGCTGGGAGATGCGGTTGTGGTAGCCGGCGACCGTCACGCGCAGCTCCTGGGTCAGGTCGTGCGAGTGCTCCACCTCGAAGGTGGTGATGGTCTCCGGCTCCAGCTGTTCGGCGGGGCGCTGGGTGAGGAGGTTGTCCTGGTAGAACAGCTCGTAGACGTTGGGAGCGCGGAAGGCGCGGCCGATGACCAGCTTGGTGAGGCCCTTGTCATAGGGCCGGCCGATGACGGCCAGCCGGGGCGTGAGCGGCAGCGAGTCCAGGTCGGTGTACTTGTCCACGCGGAAGCCCAGCGACAGGCTCAGGCGCGGGTGCAGGCGCCACTCATCCAGCGCGTACACGGACACCAGGGAGCGCTTCCGCGTGCCCAGCGGGTCGTCCACGGACGGCCCCACGCTCTTCTGATCCACGCGCAGCTGGTGCTGGCCCTCCACGCCGAAGGTGAGGCGGTGGGAGTCGAACAGGCCCACCAGCAGGCGCGCCTCGGCGGTGAGCCAGTCCGCGGCGCCGGAGTCGGTGTTCGTCTGGGCGACGTCGCCGCCGTAATTGAAATAGCCCCTGTAGCGGCTCAGGTCCGCGGCGCCGCGCAGCGACAGGGCGATGCGTTGGGAGAGGTCGCGCTCGTACTTCGCTTCCGCGAAGCCGCGCACGTCCTGCACGCGGGTGCCCTGGGCACCCACCTGGGTGCCATAGGGCGCGGTGGGCACGTCCTTGGTGCGCCCGTGCAACTGGGCGACAAGGGACAGGTTGCCAATGCGCGCGCGCACCGAACCCGTGCCGGCCTTCTCGCCGTCCAGCCCGGTGACAATGGGGCCGGGATTTCCGAGCAGGGTGGTGTCCGCGCCCCGGGACTTCATGCCCGCGAGGCTGAAGAGGACGGAGCGGTCGGGGTCCTCCCACGACGTGGTGGCGTGCACGAGCGTGGAGCCCAGCGCGCCCACGGAGCCGGTGATCTCCAGGCGCCGGTCCAGGCCCAGCGACTCGCGGGGCACGACGTTGATGACGCCGAAGAAGGCGCCCGTGCCGTACAGGGCGCTGCCGGGGCCGCGCACGACCTCGATGCGCTCCACCTCCTCCAGGTCCACGCTCAGGTCATGCGCGGCGTAGCCCTGGCCGGCCCACACGTCGTTCATCGCGTGGCCATCCCAGAGGATGAGGATGCGCGTGTTGAGGTCGCCCGGCGGGGAGAAGCCGCGCACGCCCAGGTACGTGTACGTCCGGTCGTCGGTGAGGAAGAAGCCGCGCACGCCGGCCAGGGCCTCCGCCAGGGTGCGCCACCCGAAGGCGCGCAGCTCCTCCGGCGTGAGCACGGTGGTGGAGGCGGGCGCCTCGTCCACGGACAGCAGGCTCTTGGAGGCCGCGCGCACCGGAGGCGGCTCGTAGCGCAGGGTGGCGTGGACCTTCACCTCCTTGTCGGGGATGACGGTGACCTTCTGGCGCATGGGGCGCACGTCGCGGCTCTCCACCTCCAGCACGTGTTCGCCCTCCGGGAGGGTGACGACGGTGGGGGTGAAGCCCGCGGGCCGGCCGTCCACGCGCACGGCGGCGCCGTCGTGGTTGGCGGTGACGACGACGCGGCCGGTGGGGCGCGTCTGGGCGCTCAGCGTGACGACGAGCGGCAGGGTGCCTTCGGCGGGCACGTCGATGACGTACTGGCCGGGCGCATGGCCGGGGGCGCGCACGTGGAGCACGCGCTGGCCCGGGGACAGGCGCAGCTTCGCGGGGATGCGGCCGAGGATGGGGCCCGTGGGGTTGTCGCGCAGCTCGGCGCCCTCCGGGGTGCCGGTGATGTCCACGATGCCGGTGATGAGGCCCAGGTCCAGGTCGACGGGAGTCTCACGGCCCTTGGTGACGGTGACGGTGGCTTCGGTGGGGCGGAAGCCGTCCTTGCGCACGAGGACCTTGTGGCGGCCCGGCGCGAGCGCGAGCGTCTGGGGCGAGCGGCCCCGACTGCCCAGGTCGGTGCGGTCGACGAAGACGTCCGCGCCCCGGGGATTGGTGGTGACGCGCACCAGGGCGACCTTGGGACGCAGGCGCTCCAGGGAGCGGGTGACCTCCGAGGCGTCCTCGGTGGGCAGGTCCTCGCCGAGCAGGTCGTTGTAGTAGCGGTACGCCTCGTTGAACTTGCCCAGCGCCTCGAAGCACCGCGCGATGTTGAAGAGGACGTTGCGGTTGGGGACCAGCCGGTAGCTGGTGAAGTACGAGCGCAGCGCCTCGGTGTAGCTGCCGCGCGAATAGGCGTCGTTGCCCAGTTCGAAGGCGATGTCCGCCTCATCCGCCGTGTTGTCCGCCAAAGCGGGACCGGTGGTGAGGAGCAGCAGGGAGAGCAGCCATGGACCGAGGGAGGACACACGCATGGTGACGCCCTGCATTCTCCCCCCGATGACATGTCAGGTCCATGACACTGGCCGTCAGGGGGTGGATTCGCGGGGGGCACACCCCCACGCACCGGTGCACGGCCGGCATGGGTCAGCGGGCAAGCGCCGCCGCCAGCCGCCGGGCGGCGGCCTCGAGCTCCTCCGGGGAGCGGTGTTCGGCGGGGGCCGCGTCGAAGGCGCCCCGACCCCGCAGGTGTGGCGGTGTGTCCGCGAAGCGGGGCACGAGGTGCAGGTGGAAGTGGAGGAGCACGTCGCCAATGGCGAAGGCATAGACGTGCTCCGCCCCGAGCACCTCCCTCTGGGCGCGCATCACCCGGGCGGCGAACGGCCCCAGCTCGCGCGAGGACGGTTCATCCAGGTCGTACCAGCCGCGCACATGCTGCGCGCTGGTCAGCACCACCCAGCCGGGAACGGGGCTGGGCGAGGCCACGGCATGGAGGACGAAGCCGGGCGCGCGGGCCAGGATGCCACCGGTAGTGCGGGTGTCCTCCCGCACGATGGCGCAGCCGAGGCAGGGATGATTGATGTCTGACGTCATGTGTCATCGTACCCGGGGCCTGGGTAAAAATCCCCCCACCTTGACGCCGTGGCCTCGGCTCGGGGAGTGTCCGATTTCCGCCCTTTCTTGACAGCTGGGGCGTGAAAATTCCGTCAAAAATTCAAGGTGGGGACGATGAAGAAGCATTTGGTGATGGCCGTATTGCCGCTGCTGGCTTGGGGGTGCGGCGACTCGACTGACGCGGACAATGACGGTGTCGCGGACGGTATCCGTGATCCGAACAACGTGTCGGTGGTGGTGCCTTCGACTCCGAAGGGGACTGTTTCTGGCCAGGTGCTGGGAACGAACCTCCAGGCGCTGGAAGGCGTCACGGTGGCGATGACGATCGGCAGCCAGGCGACGGGCAAGTCGGCGACGACGGACGCCAGCGGCAACTTCGTGATGACGGACGTGCCGGCGGGCGCGCAGGTGCTGCTGACGTTCAGCAAGTCCGGCTATGCGACGCTGCGCGCGACGTCGACGGTGCCGTCGGCGGCGGGCACGGTGCCCATCAACAACGGCAACGCGAGCTTCGGCCCGGTGACGCTGGCGCAGCTGAACGGCAAGCTGGTGTTCAACGTGGTGACGCCGCAGGGCCGTCCGGCCGCGGGCGCGAAGGGCACGCTGGAAGTGGACCGCGCGGGTTCGCTCGTGCTGAGCAACTACGACACCACGGCCTCCGTGCTGAGCAAGGTCTACGTCGAGGCGACGGCGGACGACCAGGGTGTGCTGACGTTCAACGGCGTGCCCTCCGGTGCGGAGCTGGCGCGGCTGAACGGCAGCTACAACCTGTGGGTGTCCCCGATGGACGCCAACGGCGACGGCATCCCGGAGACGGGCGGCTTCGTGACGAGCTACTCGGGTGCGGCCATCGTGAGCACCAGCGTCACGCGCGTCGTGAACCTGCCGTTCTCGCGGCCGCAGAACGTGCCGCTCGCGGTCGAGGGCAGCAACGTGGGCAGCCTCAAGGCGGCCCAGGTCATTGATCCGCTCAACAACCTGGTGCGTCCGGGCGAGCCCATCTACGTGTACTTCAACCAGCCGGTGCAGGCGGGCTCGTTGCTCGTGCGCCTGACGGACGAGTACGCGAAGGAGTCGCTGGCGGTGACGGCGAACGTGAACGCCGGCGGTTACTCGGCGACCATCAACCCGGGTTCGGGCGTCGTGCAGGAGGGCAAGGAGTACAACCTCTTCGTGCGCGCGGTGTCCGCCGAGGGCGGCACCAACCTCACCCAGACGGGCTTCTTCTTCGGTGGCGACCAGGCCAGCCCCAAGGCCGTGACCATCTCCGAGCTCCGCTACCAGGAAATCTCCCAGTTGGGCACGCTCGCGGCGACGCAGCTCAACTCCTCGGAAGTCGTGTATGTGAGCTTCAGCGCTCCCCTCCGGGCTCCGGCGGGCACCTCCGTCCAGGTGTTCTTCAAGACGGACATCGACAACGACGGCAAGGTTGGCTTCAACTCGTTCGGTGAGCTCAACAACTACAGCGGCCAGGGCTTCCCGCTCGTCTTGAATGAGCCCCTGTTCCCCTACGTAACGCGCACGCCCGCTGAAACGCCTGTCTTCGGCATCCAGTCGTCGTTTGGCTACAGCACCCGGTACTCCTTCACCTACAGCGGCACTGTCGCGCTCAATCCGGCCCAGACGGAGCTGGTCGTGGCCTTCAGCAAGCTGCCGACGGTGGGTACCAACGAGGCCTACGAGAGCATCTGGGGACAGCCGGTCAACACGGACCTGTCTGCCATCGGGATCGCGACCCAGCCCGCGCAGACCCCGGCCCCGGCTCCTTGAGCCGAGCCGTAATGCTCTGAACTGGATGTGTTGAGCCGGTCCTGGTGCCCCTGTGAAGCCAAGGCTTCGCAGGGGCACTTGTGTTTGTGGAGGTCAGGACCCCGTCTTCTGGGATTGAGGAACGAGCAGGTCCCTCTGGAGGGATCCACCGTCTTGAACGGAGACGGAATGGACCATGTCACAGAGGGCTGTGCGCTATGAGCGGGTGGAGCCTTTCTTGCTGAAGTGCGGCGTCATGAAAAACCTCACAACCCTTCTGCTGTCGCTGTTGCTGATCCAATCGGCGTGCATTGCGATTCCCGAAATCGAGGAGCCGCAAGTGCTTCCAGGTGATGAGGAACCGCTGCCGTGCTCGGGAGAGGACGCGGGCACCCAGGATCCCATCTCTGTCAACTGGTCATCACCAGTGCAGGAGGCCTGGGTTGTTGGCGCCACGGCGAGGATCCAAGTCAATCTGACAGGGCCCACGCCGGATGCCGTGGAATTGATCGCGGACGGACGGACTGTCGCTATGCTTGCATCCCCATACATGTTGGATTGGGAGACACGCTCCATTGCGGAGGGGATCCATAGGCTCGTCGTGAGAGCGAGCCGGTGTGGTGAGTACGCCGTGAGTTCGGCGCGTGAAGTCACGGTGGATCGAACAGGTCCGACGTTGATCTCCCAGAGCCCAGGAGACGGCTCGCAGTGGGTATCCGTACACCAGGTCATTCAAGCGGAACTGTCCGAACCCGTGGTGGCTGGGAGCGTGAACAGTCAAACGGTCCGGTTGCTGGCGGGTGAGGGTGAGATCCAGACGGATGTCTTGTTGTCTCAAACCGGGAAGGTCCTGACGCTTCGCCCCCTTGTTCCGTTGCCTGTGCATGAATCGATACGGGTGGTGATTGATGCAACGGTGACAGATGTGGCGGGGAACCCTGTGACCTTGCCTGTGCGAGGTTGGACCTGGCGCGTTCCGGCCTTCCTGCCTCTGGGGGAGCCACGAACCTCGCATCCCGCGCACGCTGGCGTCGATGCCTTCTCCTTGCAGCTCGACAGTCTCGGCAATCCCCATGTGGCCTGGGTTGAGGCTGATGCGCCCGGAGTCCACGTCGAGCGTTGGACCGGGACTGCCTGGCAGACGCTGGGGAATTCCCTGAAAGGGGAGGCAGGCGACCCCAATGCAACGGATTGTGTATTGCAGCTGGCTTCAACGGACGCTCCGATGGTTGCTTGGATTCAGCCCAAGCTCGATGGGCGTCGTGAAGTCCAGGTCCGACTCTGGGATGGAAGCGCCTGGGGTCCGTGGGGACCGACCATCGCTCCGCTGTTGGCTCAATCCAGCTTGAGTGAGCTGCAGATGCGAATCTGGGGAACGACAACTCCCGTGGTTGCCTTCAAGGAGTTGAACGCCTCCACGGTCCGAGCCACCGTGATGCGTCTGGATGCTGGAGAGTGGAAGTCGCAGGGAGGATTTGAATACCCGTCGGACAAAAGCCTTGTTTCGATGCAGATGGAGCTGAATCGATGGGGTGACCAGTTCCTGATGTGGAACGAGCGCGCGGTTGCTCCGGGATGGACGACGTACGTGGGGCAATGGCAGGGAGTCGGACGCCAAACGAGTTACCCCTATCCTTCCATCGGTGTGGCCTCGCCAATCCTGGCGTCGACACTCTCAGGTGACACCAATGTCGTGGTGGCCAATCCGGTCTCCGAGGGGGATGTACAGTCGGTCCGGGTTCAGCAGTGGGGACCCGGCGGTTGGGTCGACATCGGGCCGGCACTCAGCCGTGTCCCAGGCAAGACGAACGCATCCGCTTCTGCCCTCAAGTTCGACCCGCAGGGCCGACTGGTCGCGCTCATCGAAGAGCCCGAAACCGAAGCCCAGCCCTCCGTGCGGAGCCTGTTCGTCCAGCGGTGGGAGACGGACCACTGGACCCAGGTGGGAGGCCCCTTGAACGCCAATCCCGGCGCCACGTCGGTGATCGACTCCCAACTCGCCGTGGACAAGAACGGGCGCATCTTCCTCGCGTGGACCGAGGTCGATGACCAGGACCCCACCCAGTCCAGGCTCCACGTCTACCGCCCCAACGACTGACTCACCTCATGGGCCCTGGGGCTCCACGCGGGAGCCCCTTCCCCAATCCCTCCGCGCACCTACACTGTCGTCCACTGTCCCCTTGTTTCGCACCGGACTCCGGGCCCACCCTTCCGTCCCGTCCAGGGAAATCTTGCGAGAACGGGCACTTTTCCGAGGACGTGTTTAGATTCGTCCCGCCCCTCCCCTGCATGCGAGGCCTCTGCTCCATGAAGAACGCGGTCATGACAACCCCGGAGGGCGAGCCGACCGCGAGCGGTGGGCCGGCTCCCGTGAACTCCAAGAAGCGTGTCCTCGTCGTGGACGACTTCGACGACGCCCGTGAAATGTACGCGGAGTACCTGGAATTCTGCGGGTTTGAGGTCGACACCGCCCGCAACGGCCTGGAGGCCGTGGAGAAGGCCCAGGAGGGGGAGCCGGACATCATCCTCATGGACCTGTCCCTGCCCGTCATGGATGGCTGGGAGGCGACGCGGCGCATCAAGCAGGACACCCGCACCCGCGACATCCCAGTGATGGCCCTCACCGGCCACGTGCTCGCCGGCAACGCCGAGCACGCCCTGTCCGTGGGCGCGGACGAGTTCGTCGCCAAGCCCTGTCTGCCCCAGGACCTGGAGAACAAGATCCGCAATATGCTCAAACCCAGCAAGGCGAAGCCCCGCTCGGGTCAGGAGTGACCCGAGGCCCGACCTCGAAGTGTCCACTGTCGGACACCGGGGTCCGGCCTCCTGCTCCAGGCACCCCTCTCGTTGGCCCCCGGGTTGACCCCCGGGCGCGGGATGCGTAGGCAACCCCGGTGGGCTCTCCCGCCTCGTCCCCTCCATCCGACGCGTGGACTCCTCCGGAGGAGTTCGACGAGTACCGCATCGTGCGTCCGCTCGGACGGGGGCGCACGGGCCGGGTGTACCTGGCGCACGACACGCTCCTGGAGCGTCCCGTCGCGGTGAAGTTCATCCCGTCGCTGGGCTCCAACGCGCTGGCGCGCTTCCTGGTGGAGGCCCGCGCCGCCGCCCGCATCCAGCACCCCAACGTCGTCACCCTGTACCGGGTGGGGCAGCTGGAGGACCAGCCGTACCTCATCTCCGAGTTCATCCGGGGCGTCAGCCTGGACCGGCTGGCCCGGCCCGTGTCCTGGGAGCGCGCGCTCGGCATCGGGAAGGACCTGGCCCGGGGCCTGGGGGCCGCCCACCGCCGGGGCGTGCTCCACCGCGACATCAAGCCCGGCAACGCCGTCCTCACCGAGAGCGGCGAGGTGAAGCTGCTCGACTTCGGGCTCGCCAAGCTGCTCGACCGCGCCGAAAGCAGCGAGCCCACCGCCCCGCGCGCGCCCATGCCTCCGCCGGAGCTGCCCGCGGACTGGGACCCCGAAGCCAGCCCCGCCCTGGGCGCCCGGTCGCTGGATGGCGTCTTCCTGCCGTCCCTGCCGCGCGGCGCGCTGGTGGGCACGCCCTACTACATGTCCCCGGAGGCCTGGGCCGGCGAGGAACTCACCGCGCGCAGCGACGTGTACTCGCTGGGCGTCGTGCTCTACGAGCTGGTCGCGGGACGGGGCCCCTTCCGCGACGTGCCCTGGCGCGAACTCTCCGAGGCCGTGCGCACCCGCGACGTCCGGCCCCTGCTCGAAGTCTCCCCGCTGGTGGATCCCGGCTTCGCGGCCGCCATCGACAAGTGCCTGAGGCGCGACCCGGCGCAGCGCCATGCGTCCGCCGCGCAGTTGCTCGACGCGCTGGAGGCCCTGACCCGCGAAGAGGTGCCCGTCGTCGTCCCGGAGGGCAATCCCTACCGCGGCCTCCAGGCCTTCGAGGCCGAACACCGCTCGCTGTTCTTCGGCCGCCGCCGCGAGCAGCGCGCCGTGCTGGAGCGGCTCAAGGCGGAGGCCTTCCTGCTGATGACGGGCGACTCCGGCGTCGGCAAGTCGTCGCTGTGCCTCGCGGGCATCCTCCCCGCCGTGTGCGACGGCGCGCTGGAGGACGGCCGGCGCTGGCGCACCGCGCGGCTCGTGCCCGGGCGCAGGCCCGTCTCCGCGCTCGCCGTGGCGCTCGCCCCGGTGCTGGACGTGGGCGAGGAGCCGCTCGCGGAGACGCTGCGCCAGGACCCCACGTCGCTCGGCCGCAGGCTCCGCGCGAAGCTGGGCACCCAGGGCGGCCTGCTGCTCTACATGGACCAGTTGGAGGAGCTGGTGACGCTGTCCCCTCCGGAGGAGGCGGCGCTCGCGGGCGCCGCGCTGGGCTCGCTCACCGAGGCGGCCGGCGGACTGCGCCTGCTGGCCACCGGCCGCAGCGACTTCCTCACCCGCCTCACCGGCGTGCCTGGACTGGGGCCGGAGGTGCCGCACGCCTTGTACCTGCTGCGCGCGCTCACCTCCGAGGAGACGCGCGAGGCCATCGTCGGCCCCGCGCGCGTCAAGGGCGTGCGCTTCGAGTCCGAGGCCGTGGTGGACGCGCTCGTCGCCTCCACGGCGGCCTCCGACGGCGGCCTGCCCCTGCTCCAGTTCGCGCTGGCGGAGCTGTGGGACGCGCGCGATGAGTCCCGGGGCGTGATGACCCAGGCGGCGCTGGACTCGCTGGGCGGCGTGTCCGGCGCGCTCGCGCGTCATGCGGACGCCGCCGTGGCCCGCCTGCTGCCGGACCAGCGCTCGGCGGCGCGCGGGGTGATGCTGCGTTTGGTGACCCAGGATGGCACCCGCGCGCGCAAGACGGACCGCGAGCTCGTGGGCGACGACCCCCGCTACCGCGCCGCGCTGGAGGCCCTGGTGCGCGCGCGCCTGCTCGTCGCCCGCGAAGGGGAGGGCGGCACCGCGTACGAGCTGGCCCACGAGGCGCTCCTCACCGGGTGGACCACGCTGGCCCGCTGGCTGGTGGAGGCCGGCGAGCGCCGCGAGGTGCAGGCCCGGCTGGAGGCCGCCGCCGCGCAGTGGGAGCGCCTGGGCCATGCGCGCGAATCGCTCTGGGGGCCCCGGCAGTTGGCGGAGACCGGGGTGCTGGAGCCGTCCGAACTCACCCGGCGCGAACAGTCCTTCCTCGACGCCTCGCGCCGCACCGGCGTGCGCAGCCGGCGCCTGAAGCAGGGGCTGGCGCTGGGCTTCCTCGTGTCGCTGGCCCTGGTGTACGCGGGCCTCCAGTGGCGCGAGCGGCGCATCCTCGACGCGCGCGTGCGCACCGAACTGGGCGCCGCCGCCGCGGAGCTGGGCTCCGTGCGCACCGAGCGCGACGCGCTCCAGGCCGAGCGCACCGAGGCCTTCCAGCGCTACGACACCGGCCACAAGGCGGACGGCGACCGGAGCTGGGCGAAGGCCACCGGACACGCGGCCCAGCTGGGCCACCACTTCGACGCCGTGGCGGACCGGCTGGAGCGCGCGCTGGCCCTGGCCCCCGGCCGTGCGGACGTTCGCGACGCGCTGGCGGACTTCCTCTACGAGCGCGCCCTGTGGGCTGAAAACGAGCGCGAGCCCGTGCTGCCCGCGCTGCTCCAGCGCATGCGCCTCTACGACAGCGACGGCACCCGCTGGCAGCGCTGGAACGCGCCCGCGCAACTGACCGTGGCCACGGACACGCCCGGTGCCTCCGTGGAGCTGCGCCCCCTGACGCGCGAGCCCGGCGGCCCGGAGGTCGCGGGCGCGCCCGTGCCTGACGCCAGCACCGCTCCCGGGGCCGACATCTCCGTGCCTCCCGGTCCCTACCGGCTCACCGTGCGCGCGCCGGGCCACGAGGACGCGGCGCAGCCGCTGCTCCTCCAGCGCGGTGAGTCGCGCCGCGTCGTGCTGCCGCTGCCGCGCGCGGGCGTGCTCCCGGCGGGCTTCGCCTACGTGCCCCCGGGCGAGGTGCGCTTCGGCAGCGCCGCCGAGGCCAGCGTGCGCGACTTCTTCAACGCCGTCCCCCTGCACCCCGTGCCCGTGGCGGGCTTCCTCATCGCCCGCCATGAGACGACATTCGCGGACTGGCTGGCGTACCTGGAGGCCCTGCCCGCCCAGGAGCGCGCCCAGCGCCAGCCCCGCGTGGGCACCGGTGGCTATGCCGGGGTGCTCGCGCTGGAGCCGGACGCGGGCGGCTGGAGGCTGCGCTTCCAGCCCGGCGGCGTGCTCTACACCGCGAGGAGCGGTGAGCCCCTGCGCTACGCCCGGCGCACGCAGCGCGCGGAGCAGGACTGGCGCCAGTTCCCGGTGAGCGGCATCTCCTTCTCCGACGCGGAGGCCTACGTGGCCTGGCTGGCCACGTCCGGCCGGGTGCCCGGGGCGCGGCTGTGCTCGGAGCTGGAGTGGGAGCGCGCCGCGCGCGGGGTGGACGGCCGCGAGTACCCCCACGGCAACCGGCTGGGCCCGGACGAGGCCAACGTGGACACCACCTACGGCAAGGACCCGGGCGGCTTCGGCCCGGACGTCGTGGGCAGTCACCCCGCGTCCCGCAGCCCCTTCGGCGCGGACGACATGGCGGGCAACGTGTGGGAGTGGACGCGCTCGTGGCTGGAGCCCGGCCGCCCGGTGGCCCGCGGCGGCAGCTATTCGTTCGCCGTGACGTCCGCGCGCTCCACCAACCGCGAGCTGCCGGAGGCCTCCATGCGCGACGTCGCGGTGGGCCTGCGCGTGTGCGCGGACCTGCCTCCGTCCGCGGACGCAGGGCACTGAGCACCACAGGACGATAGAACCCCTCAAGAAGCCCGGGCTTCGCCCTCCGGTCGCTTCGGAGTGGATGCCACCCAACGCTGCAAGTGCCCGCCGGGGCCTGCCGCGGTTGCCGCTCCCTCCCACCAGACGGACCTTGTCACCTGAAGCACGGTGCGGGGTCGGGGTCGGGGCAGGGAAGGGGCATCCAGATGAGGACGTTGCAGCGAGTGGTCGCGGCGTGTCTTGCCGTCGTGGCGGTGGGCTGTGGCACGGAATCGTCGGAGCCCGAGGCTCCGACCCTGCGGACGCAGATGGCGGAGCTTGTGTCCCCCAATGGACGCAACCTCAATGGCCGCAACCTGAACGGCCGCAACCTCAACAACGCGGAGCTGGGCGGCATGCTGGTGTCCGTGGCCTACACGGGGGCCATCTCCGCCAGCGGCAAGGCGCTCACCAACGTGCGGCTGGAGGGCTCGGCCTTCGTCGGGCTCGACGGCGCCAACCCCGTCACGGGCACCAGCTTCACCGGCGCGCGCTTCGTCGGGAAGCTGGGCGACGGTTCCACCCTGCCCCTGCGCGTGGACAGCATCACCCGGGGCAGCGGCGTGGACAGCGACCTGTGGTCCTACCGCGTCTCCTACCAGGGCACCGACGGCGCCTGGCGCGCGGTGTGCCAGGACTCAAGCGGCGCGGCGGCCTCCGCCATCGCCGTCGCCAACCGCTGGGACTACCGCCAGGGTGTCGCCGGCGGCGGCGAGAAGATCCTCGACGCGACGGCCTTCACCTTCGCCTGCGAGGGCGCCGCCATCGCGAAGTGCATGCACTTTGGCTACAAGCCCTGGGCCACCGCCTCCAACGGCCAGAGCCTCGCGGGCCACCACCAGGCCTGCACCCGCATGGTGCGCGCGGACTTCTGCGGCGACGGCGAGTCGCACACCACCGATGGCCAGTGGGTCAATCTCTATGACGCCGTGGGCGTCCAGGGCGACTCCGAATCCTGGAGCATGGAGGCCGAGTGGAACGAGGGCGGCGCCCGCTGCTTCACCAGCCAGACGCGCGCCCAGGCCCCGGTGACGTGCGCGAACGTGACCGCCATCGCGAACTGCGGTGACACCGCCCACTTCCAGTCCGGCACCCGCCTCTTCAGCGAGACGCCGTACGGCACCACCGGGTTGTAGCCTCCCAGGTTACGCCAAACCCTGACTTGTAACGGGATAGGTTACAAAGTCTGCAAGTCGATAATTGTCAGTGTTTCATGATATGGGAAACGCCTGATTCATCTCCGGTCCCCAGAGGGCCGGAGGTGGGGTGGGCGCGCTGCTTTCACAGGGAAACGGGACCGGGGCTCAGGCCTTCCGGAGCCCGGCGGGCGTGGCGGTGTGGGTGCCCCCATCGGATGCCTGCCGTCGCGGTTCCCCGTCGTGGAAGGAGCACCCATGAAGCCTGACGTGTCTTCGCTGTGGAAGCATTCCCGGAGTGTGCGCTGGCGCCTGCCGTTCGCGCTGTTGGCGTCGTCCCTGGCGGTGGGCTGTGGTCAGCCCGCGCCCGAGGGTTCGGAGCCTGCCGCGCCCGTGGCCGACCCTGCCCGGGACGTCGTGTTGGAGGAGACGCTGGGGTCGGTCACCCAGGAGTTGGAAGGGGAGCTGACGCGCCCCGTGGTCGAGTCCCTGGTGGCCATCCCCCAGGCGGCGACCAGCAATGCCACGGCGTCCGTGTTCGAGCTGAAGCTGGATGCGAAGCGCGTGGAGAACGAGCAGTTCCGCGGGCTGACACTGACGATGGTGGAGGGCGCCCAGCAGCTGCTCTTCCGCGACGACGGTCAGAATGGCGACGCGGTCGCGGGCGACCTGCTCTTCACCGCTTCCGGCACCTTCGACTTCGTGGCGCTCCAGGCGGAGCAGCAGCGCATCGCCCAGGCGCAGTCCCAGTCGCAGGAGCCGCTGACGACGGCGGTGTTCGAGAACCGCGCGCTCGTGCGCACCGTCCCGGTGACGGCGATGTCCACCGTGTTCCAGGTCGGCCAGCGCGTGCCCATCCGGCCCATCGGTCTGGCGTCGCTGGTGGATCCGGCCCGCTCGCTCATCATCCGCGCGCCCGCCGTCATCAATGATCCGACGCGCACGTGGGACCCCTGCACCAACGTGGGCAACCCGAACGGCAAGTGGACCTTCAACTACCTGATGACGGAGATGGCCAACCAGCCGTTCACCGGCGTGGCCCCCACCACCTTCGTGCGCGAGTGGGTCCGGCAGTGGGAAGCGCCCCGCACCATCAACTCCTTCGTCAGCCCGCCGCGCGCCAACATCGTGCCGAAGCTCGTCACCCCCTGGCCGAAGCTGGGCACCGGTGAGCTGAACCTGGCGAAGTCGCCCTTCAAGCTCATCGCCATCGTCAACCGGCTGGACCTGGCCGGCAGCAACCCCGCCTACGGCTCCGGCAGCGCGGGCGAGGGCCGCTTCATCTTCGCCGCCACCGAGGGCACGGGCACCAGCTGCCACACGACGCCCTTCCTGGTCATCCTGGAGTACGGGGTGGACAAGACGGGCTGCGCTTCCATCAAGGCGTACGCGCAGCAGTGGCAGGCCCTGTCGGGGCTGGTGCTGGGCAGCGCTTCGTACAACGCCGCGCTGGAGGCCCTCACGGAGCAGTTCGCCAAGCGCGACCTGTCTCCGCGCAAGCCCAACCGCAGCTCCATCAACCAGGTGCGCACCAACGAGAACTGGCTGCTCAACCCCTGGGAGCTGCGTGAGTTCCGCCTGTGGAATTCGCAGATCAACCCGAACTCGTTCGCGTCCCCCGGCCCCGTGCTGGGTCTGCTGAACAGCCACACCGTGGCCCAGACGCCGGACCGCGCCACGAAGACCACCGTGTTCCCGTCCTACGTGAACGCCAATGCGGCCAGCATCGTGGCCGGCACGTACTCCGTTCCGCTCGTGGTGGGTGCCACGCCGTTCCGCGGCGGTCGCTCCGTCGTGCCGTCGCCCTTCGCCACGCCGCCGTTCTGGAGCCTGCCCGCCGCGAGCATCCCCAACCGTCAGGCCCGGCACGTGTTCTCGCTCAACACCTGTGACGGCTGCCACGGCGACGAGCTGGGCATCTCCTTCACCCACGTGAACTGGAACGGCGCGCTGTCGCCCTTCCTGAGCGGCCCGATGGTCGTCCCGGACCGCGCGGATGGCGCCCCCGTCCGGACCTTCAATGAAGTGCTGGCCCGCCAGACCTTCCTTGACCAGACGGCCAACCAGAGCTGCCTGACCGCGGCGTTCACGGCCACCAGCGCGTCGGTCCACTAGAGACCCCCTGGTTGCCTGCCCCTCGTGCGTGAGGGGTTCGACGTCCCACGCGGCCTTCGTCCCGGAGTACGGGGGCGGAGGCCGTTGACGTTTCCGGCCTCCAGCGCCCGCTCCCCTGGCTGCCGGAGGAGGGACTCCGGGTGTTCTTTGGACCCACTGGCGGAGGCGGGGGTGACTTCCCCGGGCGTGGGGGCGGCACCACGTTTACCCGGCCCCGGGGGCGCCCTGGACG
>NZ_RAWD01000196.1:0-18300 GCF_003612065.1 Corallococcus sp. CA047B | reverse complement strand
ACGTGACGCTGCTCGCGCAGGGCAGCCTGGGCCTGTCGCGCTACCCGGACGGCATCTTCCTATCGCCGGAGATCATCCTGGTGGAGGAGGACGAGGGGCTCGTCAAACAGTTCGGCACCAAGAGCATCTACGAAGGCGTGGACCTGGACGTGCGCGCCGGGGAGACGCTGGTCGTCCTGGGCGGCTCCGGCGTGGGCAAGAGCGTGCTGCTCAAGTGCCTCATCGGCCTCTTGCACCCGGACGGCGGCCGCGTCCTCTTCGAAGGCTACGACGTCGCGAAGTTCTCCGAGGAGCAGTTCCTGGAGGTCCGCAAGCACGTGGCCATGGTGTTCCAGGGCGCCGCGCTCTTCGACTCGCTCAGCGTGGCGGAGAACGTGGCCTATCCGTTGCGCGAACACTTCCCGAAGATGTCCCGGGATGAGATCCGCAAGCGCGTGGCGGAGAAGCTGGAGCTGGTGGACCTGCCCAACACGGAGCGGCTGATGCCGTCGGATTTGTCCGGCGGCATGCGCAAGCGCGTGGGCCTGGCGCGCGCCATCGCCACCGACCCGGAGGTCATCCTCTGGGATGAGCCGACGACGGGCCTGGACCCCGTCACCACGCAGACCATCAACGAATTGATTGAGTCGATGAAACAGCGCCTGGGCGCCACGTCCATCGTCGTCACGCACGACATGGTGAGCGCCTTCGTGCTGGCGGACCGGATGGCCATGCTGGCCAACCGGAAGATCGTCCAGGTGGGCACCCCCGAAGAGATGCGCCGCTCCACGGTGCCGGAGGTGCGGGCCTTCCTGGACGCGCGCCGCCTGGAGCTGAACCCCGAAAGAACACCATGAGTCTCTTCAACTCGACCTCGAAGGAAAAGCGCCTGGCCGTGCGCGCGGGCCTCTTCGTCGCCATCGGCCTGGCCGTGGCGGGCGTCGTCGTCTTCTTCATCGGCCGCGAGTCGAACCTCTTCCAGCGTCAGGTCGTCTTCCGAGCCTACTTCCAGAGCGTGGACGGCCTGAGCGACCAGTCCCCCGTGTGGATTGGCGGCCTCAAGGTGGGCCGCGTCAACGGCGTGGCCTTCTCCCAGGACCTCAAGGACAGCCGCCTGGAGGTGCAGTTCCAGGTCGCCAGCGCCTACACGGAGCGCATCCGCGCGGACTCCGTGGCGAAGCTCACCAGCATGGGCGTCCTGGGCGACAAGGCGGTGGACATCTCCCTGGGCAGCGCGGACCAGCCGCCCGTGGAGCCCGGTGGCATCGTCAAGTCCAGCAGCGCCGGGGACCTGTCCAAGCTCATGAGCAGCGCCAGCCAGGTGATGGAGAACTCCGTCGCCATCAGCGAGTCGCTCAAGGACGCCATCAAGGTCTACGCGAACCCGGAGCTGTCGCGCGACCTGGCCCGGAGCGTCGCGTCGCTGAGCGCCATCATGCAGGAGGTGGAGAAGGGCGACGGCGCGCTGCACGCGCTCATCTACGACAAGCGCACCGGTGAAGAGGTGAACACCCTGCTCGCCAGCGCGTCCGGGGCCGCCCGGCGCATGGACGGCGCCCTGGCCCACGTCGAAGCCATCCTGGGCGAGGTCCGCCGGGGCGATGGCACCGCGCACGCGCTCATCTACGGCCAGGACGGCGCGGTGGCCCTGAAGGAGCTGGGCGAGGCCGCCGGCCAGCTGGGAGGCCTCATCGAGGACGCGAAGAAGAGCCCCAATGGCGCGGTGCACCAGTTGGTCTATGGCGACGCGAAGGGCATGTTCGCGGACCTGGGCAGCGCCGCCGCGGACATCAAGCAGATCACCGCCACCGTGGCCAAGGGGGATGGAACCCTGGGCGCCCTCGTCTCCGACCCCACCGTCTACGACGACCTGCGCGAGGTGCTGGGCAACGTGAAGCGCAATCGCATCCTCCGCGCGCTGGTGCGCTTCTCCGTCAGCAATGGCGAAGCGCTGGAACAGGTGGGCAAGCCCCAATCCCTGCCCACGCCGCTGACGCCCGAAGTCAACACCGCCGCGTCACCGGATGGCGGTACGAACTGACCCCTGGGTGAAACACACACAGCCGTGGTTCACCCCGCGAAAAGCCCTGGGGGCTCATAAAGATTTCCGGTTGTTTCAGTGTCTGTGGGTGCGTTGACTTTGAAGGCTTGCGAGGCGTATTTCCGGCTCCCCCACTTTTTCGAGGAGTTGGGAAAATGCTCCGTAACGTCGCGCAGCGCGGTGGTCGTGTCGCGGTGGTCCTTGGCACGCTGATGTCCCTGGCGGGTTGCAGCAGCAGCGCTCCGGCTCCGGAGGAGCAGCAGCCGGCGGAGGAGACGGCGACGACGGCGGAGGCGCTCCCGCACCGTGGCTGCGCCACCATCGAGCCGTCGGCCGATGAGAAGCTGGAGATTGAAGCCGCCCTCGCCGGCCGCGTGCAGGAGAAGCGCGCGGTGGGTTCGGTGAACGTGCCGGTGTACTTCCACGTCATCCGCAAGGGCACGGGCATCGCGAACGGCGACGTGCCGGATTCGCAGATCACCGCGCAGATGAACGTGCTGAACGCGGCGTATGCCAACACCCCGTTCAAGTTCACGCTGGCGGGCACGGACCGCACCACCAACACGTCCTGGTTCGCGCTGTCGCAGGGCAGCACGAACGAGAAGAACATGAAGAACGCGCTGCGCAAGGGCACCGCCGGCACGCTGAACATCTACACGGCGAACCTGTCCGGCGGTCTGCTGGGCTGGGCGACCTTCCCCTCCAGCTACACCAGCCAGCCGAAGATGGACGGCGTGGTGCTGCTCTACAGCAGCGTCCCCGGCGGCACGGCGTCCCCGTACAACCTGGGCGACACGGCCACGCACGAAGTCGGCCACTGGGTGGGCCTGTACCACACGTTCCAGGGCGGCTGTGCCAGCCCGGGTGACTCGGTCAGCGACACGCCTCCGGAGGCCTCGCCCGCGTACGGCTGCCCCACGGGCCGCGACTCCTGCTCCGGCGGCGGCGTGGACCCCATCCTGAACTTCATGGACTACACCGACGACAGCTGCATGAACTCGTTCACCGCCGGCCAGTCGGCCCGCGCGGACAGCCTGACGGCGACGTACCGCTAGTCAGCAGTCCCCAGTCCCAGGTCGGTCCCCGGCGCCGGAGTCTTCCCCTTCACCCGGGAGGCTCCGGCGTCGTCCGTTGCGGGCCCGGGTGTCTCAAGACACCTGGATGAAACACTCCACCCGGCGTGCTCGACCTGAAACACCCACCGTTTGTTCTCATCGGTCTTTACTGGGATTTCAATTTTACCGCCCCTATTGACTTCACGGGTTTGAAACATGTATTTCCACCTCCCCACTTTTCCGAGGAGTTGGGAAAAATGCTTCGTAACGTCGCGCAGCGCGGTGGTCGTGTCGCGGTGGTCCTTGGCACGCTGATGTCCCTGGCGGGTTGCAGCAGCAGCGCTCCGGCGCCCGAAGAGCAGCCGGCGGAGGAGACCACGACGGCGGAGGCGCTCCCGCACCGTGGCTGCGCCACCATCGAGCCGTCCGCCGATGAGAAGCTGGAGATTGAAGCCGCGCTGGCCAACCGCGTGATGGCGAAGCGCGCGGTGGGTTCGGTGAACGTGCCGGTGTACTTCCACGTCATCAACAAGGGCACGGGCATCGCGAACGGCGACATCCCGGACTCGCAGATCACCGCGCAGATGAACGTGCTGAACGCGGCCTACGCCAACACCCCGTTCAAGTTCACGCTGGCCGGCACGGACCGCACGAACAACAGCACCTGGTTCGCGCTGGGTTCGGGCTCCGCCGCGGAGAAGAAGATGAAGGCCGCGCTGCGCAAGGGTGGCCCGGAGACGCTGAACATCTACACGGCGAACCTGAAGGGTGGCCTGCTGGGCTGGGCGACCTTCCCCTCCAGCTACACCAGCCAGCCGAAGATGGACGGCGTGGTGCTGCTCTACAGCAGCGTCCCCGGCGGCACGGCGGTTCCGTACAACGAGGGTGACACGGCGACCCACGAGGTCGGCCACTGGGTGGGCCTGTACCACACGTTCCAGGGCGGCTGTGCCAGCCCGGGCGACTCCGTCAGCGACACGCCTCCGGAGGCCTCGGCCGCGTTCGGCTGCCCCTCGGGCCGCGATACCTGCACGGGCGGCGGCGTGGACCCCATCCTGAACTTCATGGACTACACCGACGACAACTGCATGAACCAGTTCAGCGCTGGCCAGGTGACCCGCGCCGACAGCCTGACGGCGCAGTACCGCTAGTCACACGCCCGTTTCCGCTGTCCTTCCAGACGCCGGAGTCTCCCGTTTCCTCGCGGGGGCTCCGGCGTCGTTCGTTTTCGCGCCGGCCCCCCGTGGCCGTGGACAACCCGGGCCCGGCTTGTCCACAGTGGGGGACCGCCCTCCGGAAAGGCCCGGGGGGCGCCCAAGGAAGGGTGTGGCGCCGTGAGAGACCTGTTGATGATTCCCGGGCCGGTGGATGTGGACGCGGAGGTGTTGCAGGCGCTGTCCGCGCCGGTGCTGGGGCACCTGGACGCGGGCTTCATCGCCACCTTCGGCCGCGCCCTGAAGCGCCTGCGGGAGGTGTCGCTCGCCCCGTCCGCGCAGCCCTTCGTCGTGTCCGGCAGCGGCACGCTGGCCATGGAGCTGGCGGTGGCCAACCTCATTGAACCGGGCGACCGCGCGCTGGTGGTGAACACCGGCTACTTCAGCGACCGCATGGCCCACATCCTGGAGCGCCACGGCGCGAAGGTGACGCACGTGCGCGCGCCCCCGGGCGGCGCCCCCGACGCGGCCCAGGTGGAGGCGGAGTTCCAGAAGGGCGACTTCAAGCTGATGACCATCACCCACGTGGACACCTCCACCGCGGTGCTGGCCCCCGTGGAGTCCCTGCTGAAGGTCGCGCGCCACCACGGCGTGCTCTGCGTGGTGGACGGCGTGTGCGCCACCGCGGGCGAGGCCTTCCACCAGGACGCGTGGGGCGCGGACGTGTACCTCACCGCCAGCCAGAAGGCGGTGGGCGTGCCGCCGGGCCTGGCGCTCCTGACGGTGAGCCCGCGCGCGCTGGAGACGTGGCGCAAGCGCAAGGCGCCGGTGGCCAGCGTGTACGCGGACTGGGCGGAGTGGCTGCCGGTGATGGAGGCGTACGAGGCCGGCAAGCCCTCCTACTTCGCCACGCCCCCCACGTCGCTCATCTGCGCGCTGGACGTGAGTCTGGGGCAGATCCTCTCCGAAGGGCTGGAGGCCCGCTTCGAGCGCCACCGCCGCATGGCCCGCGCCTTCCGCGCCGCCTGGAGCGCCCTGGGCCTGCGCCTGCTGCCCACGTCGGAGGCCCTGGCCGCGAACACCCTGAGCGCCGTGTACTACCCGGAGGGCGTGGACGCCTCGCTCGTCGGCCGCGTGAAGGCCCAGGGCGCCGCCATCGCCGGCGGTCTCCACCCGGAGTTGAAGACGCGCTACTTCCGCGTGGGCCACATGAACCGCGTCACCGCCGCGGACGTGCTCGTCACCGTGGGCGCCATCGAGCGGGCCCTTCACTCGGGGGGATACCGCGCCAGCGCCTCCGGGACCGCCGTCGCCGCCGCCCAGGCCGCCCTCTCCGCCTGACCTCCAATCCCCTTTTTTCTCAGGCTCCGAGAAACATCGTCGGTCCTCCCATTAGATTCATGTAAGCTGCTGGATAATTTCCGGTACTTCAGGGCTTGCTTGGATTTCTTGTCGCTGTAGTAGAAATGTGTGATTGGGCTGCACGGTGTGGGCGGGGCGTGTGCCCCGGCACCAGTGAGGGGGATGGGCCGCGCCGGTGGAGGGACCTTGAAGTCGGGGGGGGCCCGTTGCTGGCGCCAGCAGTGGATGGGAGGTCGGAATGGTGCTCGGACCGTTCGAGGGTTCGGCAGGGGCGGGTGCGGTGGATGAAGGCGCGGAGTGGCAGCTGGCGGAGCGATGCCTGGCGGCCACCCCGGAAGACGGTGCCCGGGGGATGTTCTTCCTGGGAGTCGTGGGGGTGGTGGGTTTTCTCCAGGGCGAAGCGGCGGGCGCGCAGTGCCTGGAGGCGTCCGGCCTGCGGTCGCTGAACGCCGCGGAGCTGTACCCGGTGACGCGCTTCCTGGCGATGACGTCCCAGGCGACGCGGCTCCTGCGCCCGCAGCTGGGCAACTGGGCGCAGTCGCTGCACTACATCGGGACGCAGGCCACGGTGGACTTCCTGGCCTCCATGTTCGGCCGGGAGCTGATGCAGGCGGCGCGGCGTGATCCCCGCCTGCTGCTGCAGCACCTGGCGGACGGCTACCGGACGGCGGTGAGCTACGGCGAGCGCACCGTGCTGTGGACCGGGGACCGGAGCGCGCGCTTCGTGATGCGCCGGGACTTCATGCCCGCGCCCTACCACGAGGGCGTCCTCCTGGGCGCCATGGAGGCCGTGGGGGCTCAGGACGTGCGCGTGCATGGGCGCCAGCTGTCCCTGCTCGACACCGAATACGACGTTTCCTGGTAGTTCCGGCCCGCTCCGGGCAGGCAGGGGAGCAGGGCTTCGGGGTCGGGACGTTCACCAGCCAGCGCTCCGTGCTGAACGTCCCCCATTTCTCCCGGTGATGTGACGGGGAGGGCCACTAGCATGCGTGCTGTAGGCCCACGGCCGGAAGCAGGGCGGTTTCCGGCCACATCCCGGGAGGAGTCGCGCGAATGGCTGCAGCACAAGGCTCCCGGCCGGCACGGCGGTGGGCCCCCGGGCGGAGCGCCCCGCGCCCCGTCCCCGGTCGTGTCCAGGCAGGCCGTGGAGTCACACCCCTCCGGGCGGCGGCGACGGCCGGGGCCCGGGCATGACGCCCTTCCGGCTGTTGCTGGTGGAGGACAGCGCCAACGACGCGGCGCTGGTGACGGAGGCGCTGGCGCAGGCGGACTACCGGCCCACGACCCGCCGGGTGCAGACGCTGGAGGCGCTGCGCGAGGCGCTGACCACCGACGCGTGGGACCTGGTGCTGTGCGACTACCGGCTGCCGCGCTTCACGGCGCTGGACGTGCTGGCGACGCTCCAGGAGCTGGGGCGGGACGTGCCGCTCATCGTCCTGTCCAGCCTCATCAGCGAGGAGCAGGCCATCACGCTGATGAAGGCGGGCGCGCGCGACTGCTTCTCCAAGGACCGGCTGGCCCGGTTGGGCCCGGCGGTGGCGCGCGAGCTGGAGGAGACGCGCGTGCGGCGGGAGCGGGCGCGCGCGGAGGTGGACCGCGAAATCCTGGCCCGGGCCAGCGAGCTGCTCACCGCGTCGCTGGAGCAGGAGGCGCGGTTGGATCAGCTGGTCCAGCTGCTGGTGCCGAAGGTGGCGGACTGGAGCGCCTTCTTCCTCCAGGACCCGGACCGGGCCGGCCTGCGGCTGGTGGCGCTGGCCCACCCGGACGCCGCCCGGCGCTCGCTGGCGATGCGGTTGAACGACCGCTTCCCGCTGGACCCCCAGGCCTCCGGAGGCCCCACGCACGTGCTGCGCACGGGCACGCCGGAGCTGGTGCCGGACGTGCGCCTGCGCCCCGAACCCCTCCACCGGGACGCGACGCCCCGGCGCGCGGTGGCGGAGCTGGGCCTGCGCTCGGTGGTGAACGTGCCCCTGCCCGGCCGCGAGGGCCCGCTGGGCGTGCTGTCGCTGGGCACGCTGGGCGAGCGCACCCTGGGCCCGGTGGACCTGGCGCTGGGCCAGGAGCTGGCGCGGCGCGTGGGGCTCGCGCTGGAGAACGCGCGGCTGTTCCAGGAGGCGCGCGAAGCGGTGCGCCTGCGCGACGAGTTCCTCACCGTGGCCGCGCACGAGCTGCGCACGCCGCTCACCACGCTGCGGTTGCAGCTGGGCTCGCTGCTGCAGCGCACGGAAGTGCACCACCTGGAGCCGGAGGTGGTGACGCGGCTGGAGCGCAGCGTGCGGCAGGTGCGGCGGCTGGGCACGCTGGTGGAGGGCCTGCTGGACGTGTCGCAGCTGTCCTCCGGCGAGCTGTCGCTCATGCCGGAGCGCTTCGACCTGGAGGAGCTGGTGGCGGAGGTGCTGGAGCGCCACCAGGCGGAGGCCCGGGCCGCGGGATGTGAGCTGCGCCAGTCCCCCCGCCAGGGACTGTGGGGGACGTGGGACCGCCTGCGGGTGGACCAGGCCGTGGGCGCGTTGATCTCCAACGCGCTCAAGTTCGGTCCGGGCCGGCCGGTGGAGGTGGACGTGGGGCGTTCCGGCGCTTTCGCGCGCATCCAGGTGAGGGATCGTGGAATCGGCGTGCCCGGGGACCAGGTGGAGCGTATCTTCGAGCGCTTCGGACGGGCCGTCAGTTCGCACTCCTATGGGGGCCTGGGCCTGGGCCTGTATCTCACGCGCCGCGCGGCGGAAGCGCACGGTGGCAGGGCGTGGGCGGAACCCGGCCTGGGCGAGGGTGCCCGGTTCACGCTGGAATTGCCGCTGGAGAAGGAGACGCGCGAGTGAGCCGGCCGCTGTTGGTGGTGGATGACGACACGGACCTGCGCGAGGCGCTGGAGGAGGTCCTGCGCGACGCGGGCTACACCGTGCTGGGGGCGGGCAACGGCTTGCAGGCGCTGGAGGTGCTGCGCAAGGAACCGACGACGCCCGCGCTGGTGCTGCTGGACATGATGATGCCGGTGATGGACGGCGCGACCTTCGGCCGCCAGATGCGCCAGGTGGAAGCGTGGCGCGGCATCCCGGTGCTCGTCTTCTCCGCCTCCGCCAACGCCCGTCAGGTGGCCGAGGAGATGGGCGCCTGCGGCTACCTGCGCAAGCCCGTGGACGTGGCGACGCTGCTGGACGCGGTGGCGGCCAACAAGGCGCCCGACAGCCCCTGAGCTTCCGGTGTTTCGTGAGCGGTCGGGCACTCCCCGAGTGCGTTGACGCTGCGCGCAGGGGACTGGTAAGCGACTCCTTAACAGCATTCCCGCGAGGCCCACCCCATGAACACCCACATGCTCGCCCAACTCCTGGTCCAGCTCATCGTCATCATCGGCCTGTCGCGGCTGATAGGGCGGGGGGCGCGGTGGCTGGGACAGCCCCTGGTCATCGCGGAGGTGGTGGCGGGCATCGCCCTGGGCCCGTCGCTGCTGGGGCTGATTTCGCCGGGAGCGCTGCACTGGCTGTTTCCCGCGGACTCGATGCCGTTCCTGAAGATGCTGGCCGAGGTGGGGCTGGTGCTCTTCATGTTCCTCATCGGCCTGGAGCTGGACCCGAAGCTGCTCAA
Organism: Corallococcus sp. CA047B; assembly: GCF_003612065.1. NCBI lineage: Bacteria > Pseudomonadati > Myxococcota > Myxococcia > Myxococcales > Myxococcaceae > Corallococcus > Corallococcus sp. CA047B. The sequence goes on along the minus strand of NZ_RAWD01000196.1, from coordinate 9,127 downwards.
GGGGCGGGGGCATTCGTCGGTGGTCATCAGCCACTCGAGCATCATCGTCCCCTTCGGCCTGGGGGCGGTGGCGGGCGCGCTGTGGCTGTACAAGTCGCTGTCGGACCCGTCGGTGCCGTTCTCGTCGTTCGTGCTGTTCATGGGCGTGTCCATGAGCATCACGGCCTTCCCGGTGCTGGCGCGCATCCTCACGGAGCGCGGGCTGATGCAGTCGAAGCTGGGCGCCATCGCCATCGCGTGCGCGGCGGTGGACGACGTGACGGCGTGGTGCCTGCTGGCCTTCGTGGTGTCGCTGGTGCGCGCGTCCAGCCTGGCGCAGGCGGGGCTGACGACGCTGTTCGCGGTGCTCTACATCGGCTTCATGCTGATGCTGGTGCGGCCCTTCCTGGCCCGGCTGGGGGCGCGCGTGGCCAGCCGCGAGGGCCTGACGCAGAACGTGGTGGCGGGCACGCTGCTCCTGCTGCTCGCGTCCGCGTGGACCACGGAGCGCATTGGCATCCACGCGCTGTTCGGCGCGTTCCTCTTTGGCGCGGTGATTCCCAAGGAGGGGGGGCTGGCCACGGCGCTGGCGGAGAAGCTGGAGGACGTGACGGTGGTGCTGCTGCTGCCGGTGTTCTTCGCCTTCAGCGGCCTGCGCACGCAGATTGGCCTGCTGGACACCGCGCAGTCGTGGATGACGTGCGGGGTCATCATCCTGCTGGCGTGTCTGGGCAAGTTCGGCGGCAGCGCGGTGGCCGCCCGCGTCACGGGCCTGCGGTGGCGGGAGGCGGGGGCCATTGGCGTGCTGATGAACACGCGCGGGCTGATGGAGCTCATCGTGCTCAACCTGGGCCTGGACCTGGGCGTCATCTCCCCCACGCTCTTCACGATGATGGTCATCATGGCGCTGGTGACCACGTTCATGACGTCGCCGGTGCTCAAGTGGATGTATCCGCCGGAGGAGCAGGCGCGCGACCAGATGGAACAGCTGGCGCGGGAGCCAGCGGGCGCGGCGCAGACCCCGTCCGCGTACACGGTGCTCTTGTGCGTGTCGCACGGGCAGGCGGGGCCGGGCATGGCGGTGCTGTCGCGCGCGCTGTCGGGCGAGCGCAACGAGGCGAGCCTGTACGCGCTGCACCTGCTGTCGCCGGACCGGGCGCTCAAGGCGCGCGCGGAGGACGCCCTGGACGTGACGGGGGCCTCGGGCAGCGCGCTGACGCCGCTCATGGGGCGGGCGGAGAAGCTGGGGCTGCTGGTGCGCACGCTGTCGTTCGTGTCGTCGGAGCCCGCGCGGGACATCTGCCGCACGGCGGAGGCCAAGCGCGCGGACCTGGTGCTGCTGGGCTGGCACAAGCCGCTCTTCAGCCAGACGGTGCTGGGCGGCACGGTGCACGAGGTGATGCAGGAGTCCACCGGCACGGTGGCGGTGCTGGTGGACCGGGGCCTGTCGCAGGTGCGGCGCGTGCTGGTGCCCTTCGTGGGCAGCCGGCATGACCGGGCGGCGCTGGGCATCGCGCGGCGGCTGCTCAAGCAGGCCGGCGCGGAGGTGACGGTGCTGCACGTGACGTCGCCGGAAGGGGCGGGCACCGGCCGGGCGCAGGTGGATGAACTCTTCCCCGCGGACGAGGGCGCGGCGGTGAAGCTCAAGGTGGTGCGCCACGCGTCGCCGGAGGAGGCCGCGCTGGAGGAGGCGCGCGCGGGCTACGACCTGGTGGTGGTGGGCGTGGGCTCCGAGTGGGGCCTGGAGGACCGGCTGTTCGGCGTGCAGCGCGAGCGCATCGTGCGGGACGCGCCCGGGTCGCTGCTCCTCGTGCGCCACCCGGAGGGGGCCCCGGCACTGGCCCGAAGCCCGGCGCCCCAGGGGCAGCAGGGCGCGACGCCGGACGCCGCGCAGGTGGTCGGGGCGAGGAGCTAGGGCGCCATGCACCTGGGGGCCACGCTGCGCTTGTTGCGGGTCGACGCGGGACTGTCCCTGCGCGACCTGGCGCGGCGCATTGGCGTGTCGAGCGCGTACCTGAGCCGGGTGGAGCACGGCGTGGACGCGCCGCCCACGCAGGAGCGGCTGACGGCCATCGCGCGGGAGCTGGACGTGCCCCCGGCGCTGCTGATGGACGTGGCCAACCGGGTGAGCCCCTACGTCGCGGGCTACCTGGAGGACGTGCCCGCGGCGGGGACGCTGCTCCTGGACATCGCGCGGCGCAAGCTCACCGGCGCGCAGCTCGCGCGCGTGCGGGCCTTCCTGGACGCGGAGTTCCCCCTGCGTGAAGCGCGCGGCGACGAACCCGTGCCCGCCCTGGGCGCCCTGCTGTGCGCCGAGCGGGTGGTGGTGCAGCTGTCGTGCGAGGACTACGCGGACGCGCTCGACGTGGCGTCGGGGAGGCTGGCGTCGGCCCTTCCCGGCCTGGACGTGGCGGGGCTGGCGGAAGGGCTGCGCCAGCGCGAGGACGAGACCCCGTCCCAGGTGGGCAACGGCGTGGCGGTGCCGCACGCGTTCGTGCCGGGCGCGGCCCCGGTGGCGGCGCTGGTGACGCTGGCGCGGCCCCTGAAGACGGACGCCCCGGACGGACAGCCGCTGCGGCTGGTGGTGGCGCTGGTGGACGGGCACCTGGGCCGCGCGCGGCTGATGCGGCTGGCGCACGTGGCCCGGCTCGCGGGCCGGGGGCTGGCGCACCGGCTCCAGGGCGCCGAGGACTCCCGGCAGGTGCTGGAGACGCTGGCGGAGCTGGAAGCGCTGCGCTGAAGGGCCCGCCTCAGCCCCCCTGCGGTGGCACCCAGTGCTCCCACGCGCCCAGGTCGCGGTAGCCCAGGTGCCGGTAGACGCGCAGGCCCGCCGGGGTGGACTGGAGCACCGTGGCGGTGCACCCGCGCGCCCGGGCCCCGGCGATGAGCCCCCGCATCACCGCCGTGGCGAGCCCCATCCCCCGGCCCTCCGGGTGGGTGGCCACCAGGTACACGCCCGCGGTGTCCGCCACGTTCACGGACAGGCCACAGGACAGGGGGCGGCCGGCCTCCTTCGCCACCACCGTGTGCACGGAGGAGGGGGGCGGGTTCCGCCAGGTGGACAGGATGTCCCGCCACTCGGCGCCGTAGGCGCTCACGTTGAGCTCCACCAGGTCCGTCATGTCCTCCACGGACTCCACCGGCACCCCGGGCGCCGCGTCGGGCAGGTCCTTCAGCCAGGCGCCCATGGCGGGCACGGTGAAGTCGAACCGGTAGCCGTGGGCGGCCAGCACGTGCTTCACGTCCTGCTGTCCGGGCGTCAGCGTGATGCGCCAGCGCGGCAGGCCCAGGCCCCGGTAGAAGTCCCGGACGGCGGGCAGCGCCAGGGCCAGCGCGTCCGCCTGGGTGAAGAGGACCTGCTGGAAGTGGGCGTCCTGGTACGCGGGCAGGGCGAACGCGTCCACGCCGGGAAGGCGCAGGTGGCGCAGCGTGCCGCGTTCGGCCTGGAGGCCCTTGAAGGCGATGAGGTTGGTGTGCAGTCGCGAGGTGAGTTCGGCATCCGTCATGCGGGCCGGCAGCCTAGACACGGGGGCGACCGCCAAAGAACAGCCGAGGAGGAAAGGACGCGCGCACCGTGCGCCCGGGGATTAGGTTTCACCCCTCGCCCGCCATGAGCCAGCGCTTCTACTCCTTCGATCCCCGCCCCACCCGCATCGCCCTCTTCCTGGGGGCGTGCCTGCTGGCCGTCCTTACCGCCTGGGCCCTGGCGGACTTCCGCGCCGGAGGGGGGCTGCTCGCCATGGCGCGGGCCGGCATCAGCGCCGGCCTGATGCTCGCCTTCCTGGTCTCCGTCCACCGCCTGCGCCCCCGGGAAGGCTGGGGCGTCACCCTGGACAACGCGGGCGTGCGGGTGGCCCGGCCCTTCAGCGGCAAGCCCCTGGAGCTGCACTGGGGACAGATTGATTCCGTGCGCCGGGTCGGCCGCAAAGGGAGCGTGCTGGGCCTGTTCCTGAAGGAGGAGGGAAGGGTGCTCGTGACGCGACATCTTTTCGCCCGCAAGGCTGTTTATGAAGAGTTGCTCGCGGCGCTGGAGGACCGCCTCCCGCCCTCGCGTTTCGACGCCTGATTCATGAATCTTTCCGCAGCCTTGCGCGGGCTCCCGAACCTTGTCCGGGATGCCCGGTGGTGGTAGGCACAGCAGGCACAGCCCTGTCGCAACGGCAGCCTTTCCCAAGGACACGCTTCACATGGAAAAGACCCCCGCTACCGGCGCCGCGCTGGCCGCGCCGCCCGCCGAGTATGGGACGGACAGCATCACCAAGCTCGAAGGCCTTGAGGCCGTCCGCAAGCGCCCCGGCATGTACATCGGCGACACGATGACCTACGGGCTGCACAAGCTCGTCTACGAGGTCGTCGACAACTCCGTCGACGAGGCCCTGGCCGGCTTCTGCTCGGACATCGAGGTCGTCATCCACGTGGACGGCTCGCTCAGCGTCCAGGACAACGGCCGCGGCATCCCGGTGGGCCCGCACCCGGATCCCAAGTTCAAGCACAAGGACACGCTGGAGGTCGTGCTCACGGAGCTGCACGCCGGCAGCAAGTTCGGCAACGGCGCGTACAAGGTCTCCGGCGGCCTTCACGGCGTGGGCGTCACGTGCGTGAACTTCCTCTCCGAGTGGTTCAAGGTCCGCATCCAGCGCAACGGCAAGGTCTTCGAGCAGGGCTATGCGCGCGGTGTGCCCAACAGTCCTCCGACGGAGGTGGGCACCACCGACAAGCGCGGCACGATGATCCACTTCAAGCCGGATCCCACGATCATGGAGACGGCGGACTTCAACTTCGAGACGCTCAGCCAGCGGCTGCGCGAGCTGGCGTTCCTCAACGCCGGCCTGCACATCACCATCCGCGACGAGCGCACGCAGAAGGAGCACGACTTCAAGTTCGACGGCGGCATCGCGTCCTTCGTGGAGTACCTCAACAAGGCGAAGACCGTGCTGCACGACAAGCCCGTCTACATCAAGTCGGAGCGCGAGGGCGTGTCGCTGGAGATCGCCATGCAGTGGAACGATGGCTACGACGAGCGCATCTTCACCTTCGCCAACAACATCAACACCCACGAGGGTGGCAGCCACCTGTCCGGCTTCAAGTCCGCGCTCACGCGCACGCTCAACAGCTACGCGGAGAAGGGCGGGCAGTGGAAGGACCTGAAGGAGACGCCCACCGGCGAGGACGCCCGTGAGGGCCTGTCCGCGGTCATCTCCGTGAAGCTGTCCAACCCCCAGTTCGAGGGGCAGACGAAGACGAAGCTGGGCAACAGCGAGGTGAAGGGCCTGGTCGAGCAGATGGTGAACGACCAGCTCGCCTCCTTCCTGGAGGAGAACCCGCCGCTCGCCAAGAAGGTCGTGGCGAAGATTGGCGACGCCTGCCGCGCGCGCATCGCGGCCCGCAAGGCCCGTGAGACGGTGCGCCGCAAGGGCGTGCTGGATGGCGGCGGTCTGCCCGGCAAGCTCGCGGACTGCCAGAGCCGCGACCCCAACGAGAGCGAGCTGTACATCGTCGAGGGTGACTCCGCAGGCGGCTCCGCCAAGCAGGGGCGCGACCGGCGCAACCAGGCCATCCTCCCTTTGCGCGGGAAGATCCTGAACGTGGAGAAGGCGCGCTTCGAGAAGATGCTGACCAGCGCCGAGATCGTCACGCTCATCACCGCGCTGGGCACGGGCATCGGGGCGGAGGACTACGACCCGGAGAAGGCGCGCTACCACCGCATCATCCTGATGACGGACGCAGACGTGGACGGCAGCCACATCCGCACGCTCCTGCTCACGTTCTTCTACCGGCAGATGCGCGAACTCATCGACCGGGGCTACGTCTACATCGCGCAGCCGCCGCTCTACAAAGTCACGCGCAACAAGAAGGACATCTACGTCAAGGACGAGCGCGCGCTCAACGAGTACCTCCTGAAGATCGCCGCGGAGCACACGCGGGTGAAGACGCCCAACGGTGAGCTGGGCGGCAGCGAGTTCAAGGCGCTCCTGGAGAAGGTCATCACCTACGAGGAGCGCCTGGAGAAGCAGGCCAAGCGCCGCGACGCGCGCATCGTGGACGCGGTGGTGCAGGCGACGAAGCTGAGCGCGGAGCTGCTCACGGACGAGGCCGCGGTGCTGGCCGAGTACGCCGCGATGCGCGACTACTGCGAGCGGCGCATGCCGGACGTGGTGGGCCGCATGCTCAAGGACGTGCAGCAGGATCCGGAGCACCAGGCCAAGAAGCTGATCATCTCCACGGACGTGAACGGCTCCATGAAGGAGTCCGTCTTCGACCACGCGTACCTGTCGTCGCCGGAGTACCTGGAGCTGGTCAGCCTGCGCGAGGCGTTCAACGCCCTGGGCAAGGCGCCCTACCGCGTGCAGGTGGACGCGGGCGAGGTGACGGCCTTCTCCGTGCAGGAGGTGCTGGCCGCGGTCCGCAAGGACGCGCAGAAGGGCCTGGGCCTGCAGCGCTACAAGGGTCTGGGGGAGATGAACCCGGAGCAGCTCTGGGACACCACCATGAACCCCCTCACGCGCACGCTGCTCCAGGTGCGGGTGGAGGACGCGGTGGAGAGCGACGACATCTTCTCGCTGCTGATGGGCGAGGCGGTGGAGCCCCGCCGCGAGTTCATCGAGCGCAACGCGCTGGACGTGCAGAACCTGGACATCTGAGCGCCGCCTGAAGTCTCCATGTCTTACGCGCCGGGCCCCGGGGGAAAAGACCCGTGGGCCCGGTGCCGTTTCCCGGCTCCGCGCCCACGTGCCCTTCCCATCCTTGTCGAGCCGGACCGCGGGAGACTGCGAGCGGCCCCCACGAGCCCTTACGGAAGGAACCTGGAGACCAGGGACCAGCGCGACGACGTGCCCGCGCGCATGTTGAGGATGGCGGTGATGGCGATGACGCCCGCCATGGTGGCGATGTTCACGATGCCCCCGACGTCCAGGGCCTTCATCGTCTTCGCGGCGGACTCGGGCGTGCCGGCGGTGGGCTTCAGGCCCGTCTCCGCGGGGACGGCGCCCTCGGGCGCCTGCTTCGCCAGGAAGGCCCCGCCCACGATGTTGGCCGCGCCCAGCGCCACGGTGGCGCCCAGCAGCACGTCCTTGGCGATGACCAGCCCGCGCGTCGTGTCGTCAATCTCCCGGCCCGTCAGCCGGGAGCGACCGACGAGCCAGGTGACGGCCGCCAGTCCCACCGACACCGCGTTGACGACGTTGAAGCCGTTCCACGCGGCGTTGGCGACCTGGCCGCGCTCCGCGCGCGACTCGATGACGGCCACGGCCGGGTTGAGGGCAATCTTCCCGAACAGCGAGCCACCGAACCCGACGGCGAGCCCCAGGTTGTGAAGCACCAGACCAGTCGACGACAGCACAGGCATCATGAGCGGACCCCAGCGGTGAGGAAGTGGATGTCCGTGAGGGTAGGCACTGCGATCGCGGCGGGAGCCGTACGACCAGGGCATCCCGCCGGTGCCTTTGAAGCCTGCCTGCCGGGCGGGCCCTGAAGCGGGGGCCCGTCTGTCCGGCTGCCTTGCCGTGGCGACTACCGTTCGGAGCGGCTGGCGCCCTTCAGGGCCTCCGCGCGCTCCTTGCGGGACATGTTCGTCACGTCGACGATGTCGAAGTCGAGCGCGCCCCTGTTGTCGCTCAGGTTCGTGTCGGGGAAGACGCAGCGCAGGTCCTGCACGCCGGACACCTGGTAGCGCTTGCCCGCTTCGAACAGGCGGTGCGAGCGGCGCACGTCCTCCGGGGCGCGGCCCTTCTCCACGCACAGCACCGTCTTCACGCGGCCCTGGGCGCCGGCGCGCACCTCGGCGAAGTCGTCGCGCACGGTGATGAGGTAGGTGGACTTGGGGTCCATGCCGCGCAGCAACATCTGGTGCCGCTGCTTCACCTGGATGGCGTTCTTCTGGGGATCGAACAGCACCGAGCGCGGCGGGACGTACACGGACTGGCGCAGGTGCACGCGGATGGAGCCGCGGTTGTCCTCCGGCCCGGTGTCGTCCAGCGCGAAGAAGTGCAGCTTCTTCGCGCCCTTGATGGTGCGGGGCGCGGAGCTGACCAGGCCCATGGCGTTGTCGGCGGGCAGGTCCCCTTCCGCGTAGTAGACGAGCGTGCCGGACGCGGTGCCGTCCCCGCTCTCGAACGCCGCGCTGCCCTCGGTCCACACGGAGTAGCCGGTGCCCGGGGCCACGTCGATGGTGGCCGGCGTGTACTCCAGCACCGGAAGGGCGTTGTACATGGGCCGCAGCACCAGCAGGCGCGTGGGGTAGTCCACCACGCGCATCTCGCGGTCCACGCCCTCCAGGGGCGGTTCGGCCGGCGGGCCCGGCGTGGCGGCGGCGACGGTGCCGCCATCGTCCATCAGGGTCCCCGCGTCCCCGTCGAGCGCCGCGACGGCCGCTCCGGCATCCTCGGTGCTGCCCGCGTCCGCGGTGCTGCCCGCGTCAGCGCCGGGGGCGGCGACGACGGAGCCCACGTCGGAGGAAGGGAAGCCCGCGTCGATGCCGGTGGTGGGAATCTGCGACACCATCTGGGTGGTGCCGGGCGCCACCTCCAGCTCCGCCTTGAGGTGGGTCTCCGCCTGGTTGGGGGAGAAGCGCCGCGTCCACGCGCGGTAGCCCGGCTTGGTGAGGACGATGGTGTGCGGCGTGCGCACGTCCGCGCCCAGCACGCGGTTGGGCGTGGTGCCGGAGTTGATGCCATTGACGACGATGGTGGCCCCCTCCGGCTTGGAGGTGATCCACAGGATGGCGGCCGGGCCCGAGTCGTCGACGGCGACCTCCGGCGGCGACAGCAGGTGCACCAGCAACCCGATGAAGAGCACCACGGCGGTGACCACGAACACGCCCAGGCTCAGCGCGCGCACCTGCTTCACGCGCTTGCGTTCGCGCTCGGCGTTCTCGGCGGCCAGCTTCTCGCGGGCCTCGTCCACGGAGGTGCGCACGCGGATGGCGGGCTTGTCCTCCTCCACCTCCGGCTCCGCCGCGACGGGCGTCTCCACCGGCGTGTCGCGGGGCGCGGCGTAGGTGGGGAGCACCGGCATCGCCGTGGGCTCCAGGCCGGAGTCGGTGTCGGGCTCCGGGGGCAGCTCGGGCGGCAGGGGGCGGCGGCCGGTTCCGGTGACCTCCCGAGTCCCCGCCTTGCGCGTGCCCGGGGCGCTCTTGCGGATGGCGGTGGGC
>NZ_RAWD01000195.1:0-18550 GCF_003612065.1 Corallococcus sp. CA047B | reverse complement strand
GTTCCCTGGCGCGCCTGACAGGGAGACGCGAATGCGCCGCGCGGTAGAGCTGACGGACATTGGTGGTGGATGTGAGGAAGGGCCGCGCGTGCTGCTCCTGCCGGGGCTGGGTGCGCGGGGCGCGGGCTTCCGGGCCCTGGCCGAGCGGCTGGCGGACGTGGCGCGTCCCATCCTGGTCGAGTACCCGGAGGGTGAGCATGCGGCGTGTGGCGCCCGCGCGCTAGCGGAGCAGGTGCTCCGGGCGGCGGGGTCGGTGGACGCGGTGGTGGCCAGCTCCTTTGGCGGCATGGTGGCGGCGCACCTGGCCGCGGGCGGGGCGACGCGGGGCGTGGCGTTCCTGGGCTCGTTCACGCGCACCGCGCACGTGGGCCCGCGCGGTCGGCTCATCGCGATGATGGGGCCCATCGCGGTGCTGGGGCGTCCGGGGCGTGTCGCGGCGTCGCTGGCGGCGTGGCGGCCGGTGCCCTCCGCGCAGGTGGCGGACGTGGTGCCCACCACCCTGCTGGAGCGCCTGACGACGCTGCGTCGCGCCTTCGCCATCCACTCCGAACCGCCGCCGCCGGACCTGCGGGCCTCGAAGGTGTCGTGCCTCTGCATCCAGGGGGACCGCGACGTGCTGGTGCCTCCCGCGACGCTCGCGCGACTGGTGGCCTCGCTGCCGGACGGCACGCCCCGGCACCTGCTGCGCGGCGCGGGCCACGTGCCCTACTTCTCGCACCCGGAGGAGTGCGCGCGGCTGCTCGGGCCGTGGCTCCAGACGCTCGTGCCCATGGGGCTGGGCGCGGCGGCGGGCGCGGACCTGGGCTCCGCGGCCTGAGGGCGCGCGAGGCCGTCGCGACCTTGACGCACGGGGCCGGCTGACGGATCCGCCCTCCCTCCGGGGGGGTGTACGGATGCGCGCCCGGGAAGTAGTTTGCGACCGCCGATGTCGACCTGTTCTCTTCGCGCGCTCCTCCTCCTGGCGTCCCTGTCCACGGCGGCCCATGCCGCCTCGCAACCCGCTCCCGGGCTGACGGCTTCGCCGGTGCTGCCCACCACCCCGACCCAGGAGGTGGCCCCCGCGCCAGCGCCCGGGCCCCGGCGCACGGTGCTGCTGCTGGGTGACAGCCTCATCGCCACGGGCTTCGGGGAGTACCTCCAGACGCAGCTGGCCGCGCACCCGCGGATCCGCTGCGAGCGCAGGGCGAAGTCGTCCACGGGGCTGTCCCGCCCGGACTTCTTCGACTGGCTGGAGGTGGGGCAGCAGGAGGTGCAACTGCACCAGCCGGACGTCGTGGTGGTCATCCTGGGCGGCAACGACGGGCAGGCCCTGCACACCAAGGTGGGCCAGGCCACCGTCGCGTGGGGCAAGCCGGACTGGGAAGAGGGCTACCGGCAGCGCGTGCAGGAGTTCACCACCGCCATCTCCGCGCCGGGCCGCAAGATTGTCTGGCTGGAGCTGCCGGCCACGGGACGTCCCCGCTTCGAACAGAAGCTCACGTTGATCCGCGGCCTCCAGCGCGAGGTCATTGCCGCCCGCGAGGACTCCGTGCACCTGGACACGCGGCCCTTCTTCACCGACGCGCGCGGCAAGGCGCTGCACAAGGCCCCGGTGGAGGGCTTCCGCAAGCCCATGCGCCTGCGCATGACGGACGGCGTGCACTTCACCGTGGCGGGGGGGCGCTACTTCGCGAACAAGGTGTACCCGGAGGTGCTGGGCGTGCTGGGCCTGGAGCCCGAGCAGAAGCACACCGCGCGTCCCCCCGTGGCGCCCGCGGCGGACGCGCGGGCCCACGCCGCCGCGTCACGCTGACGGCGTTTCTTCTCCGCGTCAGGAGTGACCGGACCAGGAGGACTCGCTGCCCGCGTCCGGGCGCAGCTTGCGGACGGCGCGCAGCAGCAGCTCCTCGTCGCGCGGGTTCGCGAGGAAGCCCCGCGCGCCCAGCTTCCGCGCCCGCTCGAAGCCCTCGTCGTCCGACGTGCCGTGCACGATGAGCGAGCCTTCGATGTGGACCTCGCCCGCGAGCAGCCCCTCCATGGCCTGCAGGGGCGCGAGCACCACGTCGTTGTCGCGCGTATGCAGCACCTCCAGCGGAGAGGCGACGCGCGACGTGATGCCATTTCGCGCCAGCGTGCGCGAAATCAGCACCGCGGTGACGGGCGGCCATCCGTAGAGCATCAGCGGAGGGCTGGGCACGACCGGGCGGTTCGGCTCCGGCGCGGCGCTTCCCACGTCGCGGATGCCGTAGAGGGCGCTGAGTGCGCGGGACAGCGCGCTGTCGGAGGCCAGGTGCGGCTCCACGCGCGCCTTGCCGGACACGGCCCGCACGTCGTCCACCGCGTCCAGGGACAGCGGCGCGGGCACGGCGAGGTGGAGCACCTCGCGGTCCTCGCGCTGCTCCAGCCCCAACGGCACGACGCCGTACTGCCGGGCGATGCGCGCGGGCACCAGCGAGGTGAGTGAGCGGTCGAGCGGGTGCCGGTCCAGGTCCACCGCGTCCACGTCGAACTGGACGGCGAGCCCACGCAGGACATCCGCCTCCGTGCACACGCCCTCGCTCACCAGCGCGCGTCCCAGGGGGACCCGGACCTCGTGATGGTGCACGAGTCCCAGCCGGAGCTGGCCTTTGTCGACCACTCCGAGTTCCAGGAGGATTTCCCCCAACGGGCGTCTGGTGCCGATTTCCATGCCCTCTCAACGTGGCAACCGCGCCCGCGCGCGACGACAGACGGCCGAGCGCCCGTCCGCCTGCCCGCCTTCAAGCTCCGTGAAGGCGGGCGGCACGACGGGGGCCGGGCTGGCCTGCTACCCCCGGGCGGGGAAGAGGGCTTCGTAGGACTCGGGCTTGAAGCCGATGGTCACCGAGGTGGGGGTGACGAGCACGGGCCGCTTCACGAGCTTCCCGTCGGCGGCGAGCCACTCCACCAGCTCCGCGTCGGAGGCGGCGTCGACCTTCTCCTTGCCCAGCGCGCGGTAGCTCTGGCCACTGATGTTGAGCCACTTGCGGACGGACAGGCCGCTCAGGGCGATCCACAGGAGGAGTTCGGACACGGTGGGCGGCTGCTCGACAATGGGTCGCGTCTGGAAGGAGACGCCTCGCGCCTCCAGCCACTTCTGGGCCTTCTTGCAGGTGTCACACCCGGAGTACGCAAGCACGAGGACGTCATCGGACATGCGCGGCTTCTAGCAGACCCGAAGCATGTGGGACGCGCGTGCTAGCAATCCATGGAACACCCCCGGGAAGAGTGCACATGAACCGCCTGCGAATCCGCCCCGTCGTCCTGTCCGTCCTCTGCGCGCTGCTGTGCGGGGTGGGGTGCGCGGGCGAAGGCGTACCGGAAGCAGAGGCGCCCTCGGGACACATCCCGGACAGCGGGCTGATCGGTCGTGACGATTCGGGAACCCCGGAGCGCGACGCAGGGACTTCCGATGACCGGGACGCGGGAGCCTCCGATGACCGGGACGCGGGCACGTCCGGGGACACCGACGCGGGCGTGGCCGACGCGGGTCGTGGCGACGCGGGCACGGTGGACGCAGGTGCCGCGGACGCGGGCAGGACGGATGCGGGGGCCCCCGACGCGGGCAGCACCGATGGCGGCACGACGATTCCCACCGACGGCGGCACGCAAATCACGGGCACGCTGCCCGCGCGCCTGACGCTGGCCGGTTCCCCGTACCGCGTCGTGGGAAATGCCCAGTACGTCGTCACCATCCCGGCGGGCCAGACGACGACGGTGGAGCCGGGCGTCATCATCGACTTCAAGGGCAACCCGGACGTGACGAAGGCGGACGTGCGGGACGGCGCGCAGGACGTGATGAACCACCAGGACGGCCGCGTGGAGCTGCGCGTGTATGGCCGCATCCTGGTGCAGGGCACCGCGCAGTCTCCGGTGACGCTCACCTCCACGAATCCCTACGGCTGGTGGGGCATGAACTTCTTCGGGGAGGCGTCGACGGGGACCGGGGATCCGTCCTTCGTGCACATGGTCTTCGAGAAGGTGCGCAAGAACGAATACAACGGCGACCGGGACCGCACGCGCGGAGCGCTCTGGGCGTACTACCCGGGGCCGGTGACCATCCAGCACTCGCTCTTCCGCGACAACGAAGCCGCCGGCAAGTGCGGCGCGCTGGACCTGATGTTCACGGACGGCTCGGTGGTGACGGACACCGTCTTCGAGAACAACCGCACGCTCGACATCGACCGCTTCGCCACCGGCAATGGGGCCACCTCCGGCGGCGGCGCGATGTGCGTCACCCACGGCCGCAACTCCACCGTGCGCGGCAACACCTTCCGGAACAACACGCTGTCGGCCTTCCGGGGCAGCCACTCCAACGCGCTCGTGTCGCGCACCTACGAGGTGTGGCCCAACGGCGCGAACCACTACGACCTGGGCGGCGGCGGGGCGCTGCACTACTTCCAGCCCGACAACGACCTCATCGAGAACAACCGCTTCGAGAACAACGCCGCCGTGGGCGGACCGGGCGCGGCCCTCTACCTGGAGGACGTGCCCAACGCGGGCGTCACCGTGAAGGGCAACCAGTTCATCGGCAACCAGGCCGGCGCCGGGGGCGTCATCGTCTGCAACCGGGGTGGAGGCTCCGGCATCGAGCTGGTGCTGGGCGCGGGCAACACCTTCAGCGGCAATACCGTCAACGGCGCCGCCGCTCCCCAGGTGACCGGAGACTGCGCGCGCTGACCCCGCGACCATACGCGGCCAGCCCACCGGGCCCCTGGACTCCCTCCGGGGGGGCAGACGGCCTGCCATGCCCCCCGACCTGCCCCGGAGTACGCCGAAGCGCATCCTTCCGGAAACCGTCGCACCACCGGAGGCAGCGAACGCATGGAGGGCACCCGCGCGGAACCCACTCCCTTGCTGGAGGAACCGCTGGAGGTGCCTCCGAAGCGACGGCGGGGCTGGTGGATTCCGGGCGCGCTGATGCTCGTCGCGCTGCTCGCCTTCATCTTCTCCCGGCATACGGAGGAGAAGCAGTTCCTGGACCTCGTGCGGCAGGCCCGGCCCGCGTGGCTGCTGGTGGCCGCCGCGTGCCAGCTGGGCACGTACCTGTGCGTGGCGGGCATCTGGTGGACGGTCCTGCACCGCTACCAACTGCGCGCCTCGCTCTGGTCGCTGGCGCGGCTGTCGCTGATGAAGCTGGCGTTCGACCAGGTCATCCCCACCGGCGGCGTGGGCGGCTCGCTGCTCGTCGGACGCGGCCTGCGCCGTGAGGGCGCGAACCCCGGCACCGCGGCGGGCGCGGTGCTGCTGACGGTGCTGTGCTTCTACGTGGCGCAGGCGCTGGGCGTGGGCGTGAGCCTCTTCTTCCTCTGGCGCAAGTCGGAGCTGAGCGACTGGATCCAGTGGCTCGTCACCGGCTTCGGCGTGCTGGCGGTGGCCATCCCGGTCTGCATCCTCTGGGCGACGCGGCACCGCGAGTGGAAGCCGGGCCGCTGGGCCCGGCGAATCCCCGCGCTGGGCACGATGCTCAAGGCCATCGCGGAGGTGCCTCCCGGCATGCTGTTGGATCCCGGCCTGCTCGCGCGCGGCGTGGCCCTGCAACTGGGCGTCTACGTGCTGGATGCGGCCACGCTCGGCGCCATGCTGCGCGCGCTGGGACAGGAGGCGCCGCTGAGCACCGTGTTCGTCAGCTTCATGGTGGCCTCCATGGCGGAGACCGTGTCCATCATCCCCGGGGGCGTGGGCACCTATGAGGCCGCCTCCGTGGGCATGCTCAACCTCTTCGGCGTCCCGGTGGAGGCCGCGCTCGCGGGCACGCTGCTGCTGCGCGGCTTCACCCTGTGGCTGCCGCTGCTGCCCGGCCTGTACCTGCTGCGCCACACCTTCCGCGGCGGCCCCACGCCCGGTCGGCAGCCGGGCTGACGTCCCTGATTCCCCGCCTTATCCGAAAGCCTCCTCACGTCCGTCGCTGACCGCTTTCCGTTGTCGCCCGGGTGCGCGATGGTTGCGGTCCGTGGACACTGGAAGCGGAGACGAAGCGCGGATGAACCAGGGCTCGGCGTTGTTCCTTCATCCCGGGGTGAAGGTGCGGCCCTGCGAGTGGGGGATGGGCGTCTTCACCGATGCCTTCATCCCCGCGGGCGACCTCATCGAGGAGTGCCACTACCTCAAGGTCCCCCAGCGGCAGTGCCGGGGCGAACCGCTGGACGACTACGTCTTCGAGATCCGCTGGCACCGCCACGAAGAGCCCCGCAAGGGCGACTGGGTCGCGCTCGTGATGGGCTACGGGATGATCTACAACCACGCCAGCGAACCGAACGCGTCCTACAGCCGCGCCGTGGACCGCGATGTGTTCCGTTATCACGCACTGCGGGACATCCACCCCGGTGAGCAGATCTTCATCAGCTACGGGGAGAACTGGTGGACCGCGCGGGGTGAAGAAGTCCCGCCCTGAGTCGCGTCCGCACCGTGTGCGTACCTGACAGGTGCGTCCCCACCTCGAATCCCGTGGGGTGGTGAGATTCCTCTCAGGAATGGCGAAACGGTCGGAAATGAAATCCCCGCTGAAAGCGTCGGCCGCAAACAGTAGGATGAAGTCCGCCTGCGCGCCGGTCCTCAGGCCGCGCGGGTGCGAGGAATGCCAGACACCATGCCACTGCGTCGTTTCTATCTGTCCTCCGCTCTCGTGCTGTCCGCTTCCGCGTGCACCGGCAACATCGGTGGACAGGATGAGGCCCCCGAGAGCGCGGCGGCTCCCGCACGCGTGCGCCGGCTGACGCGCGAGGAGTTCAACAAGTCCGCGTCCTCCGTGCTGGGCACCCCCGTCGACATCGCCCAGGGCTTCGCGGCCGAGGACACCATCCTCGGCTTCTCCACCCACGAGCGGCTCCAGGTGACGTCGCTGCTGGCGGATCAAATCGACACCGCCGCGCTCTCACTGGCGGAAGCCGGCAAGTCGCAACTCAGTGACTTCTACACGTGTCCCAAGACCGTCACGGCGGACGACTGCGCGAAGTCCTTCATCCAGAGGGTGGGCGCGCGCGCCTTCCGCCGGCCGGTGACGGCGGAGGAGGAGGCGGACCTGCTCGCGCTCTTCAACGCGGGCAAGCAGGGCGGCAACATGAGCACGGGCGCGGAGCTGGTGCTCCAGGCGCTCTTCTCCTCCGCGTCGTTCCTGTACCGCACGGAGCTGGGCCCCGACACCGCTCGCAAGGGCCAGGTCGTGGAGCTGACCCCCTACGAGGTCGCCTCCGAACTGTCCTTCATGGTGACCGGGGGGCCTCCGGACGCCACGCTGCTCGCCGCCGCCCAGGCCGGTTCGCTGACGTCGCCCGACGAGCGTGAGAAGCAGGCCCGCCGCCTGCTCCAGACGCCGGAAGCGCGCCTGAAGCTGCGCCAGTTCTTCATTGAATGGCTGGGCATCAGCGGCCTGAACAAGGTCAACAAGAACAACCAGGTGTACCCGGACTACAGCGTGGAGTTCCGCGACTCCATGGTGCGCGAGCGCAACGCCTTCATCGACTCCATCGTGAAGGACCACGCGGGTTCGGTGGAGGAGCTGCTCAGCGCGAACTACTCCTACGTGGATGAGACGCTCGCGAACTTCTACGGAGGGCTTGAGCGCACCAACGTGGACGACGAGGGCATGGGCCGCGTCACGCTGCCCCCGGAGCGACTGGGCATCATCACCCAGGCGGGCGTGATGTCCACCTACGCCCACTTCGACTCGTCCTCGCCCATCAAGCGCGGCAAGTTCGTGCTCACGCGCCTCTTGTGCCGCACGGTGCCCGCGCCGCCCGCGAACGTGTCCACCATCCCTCCGGCCGTGTCGGAGAACGCCACCACGCGCGAACTCTTCGCGGCGCACACCAACAACCCGGCCTGCGCCAGCTGCCACAAGACCATCGACCCCATGGGCTTCGGCATGGAGAACTTCGACGGCCTGGGCCAGCACCGCACGGAGGAGAACGGCCGCACCGTGGACGCCACCGGTGGCGTGGTCGCCCCGGACGGCACCCTGACGAAGCCCTTCACGGGCGGCGCGGAGCTGGGCCGCTACCTGGCGACGAGCGACGAGCTGGCCAACTGCGTGCCCCTGCAACTGGTGCGCTACGCGATGGGACGTGACGAACACGCCTCCGACACGCAGATGCTCGACGCCATGCGCACGGGCACCTATCGCCAGGACCATCTGAAAGTCACTGAAGCGCTCGTCAGTCTGGTGCGCTCGGCCTCCTTCACGCAGCGGCGTCTGCCCACCCGTTGAGCCAGAACCCCATGCCCCGCGATCTTTCCCGACGCAGCATCCTGAAGCTCCTGTCCGGCACGGCCATGGCAGCGCCCTTCGCGCACCTGCTCACCAGCTCCGTGGCCGAAGCGGCCGACGCCGCCCCCCTGCGCTTCATCGCCCTGTTCACCCCCCACGGCGTCCTGCCCGAGTACTGGACGCCCAAGGGCGGTGAGACGGACTTCAACATCGACTTCGAGAACTCCGTCCTCCAGCCCCTGCAGCGCCACCGCTCCAAGCTGCTGGTGCTGGACGGCCTGGACTACCGCGTCCTCTACGAGCACGGCCGCACCGGCCATGAAGGCGGCCCCGTCACCTTCCTCACCGGCAGCGAGGTGGTGGTGGACAGCGGCGATGAGCTGCCCGCGGGCCCGTCCCTGGATCAGGTGATTGGCAACGCGGTGGGCGGCTCCACGCAGTTCCGCTCCCTGCAACTGCACGCCTTCGAGCAGTTCGGCGCCCAGCACGTCTACAACAGCATCAGCTTCACGGAGAACGGCTCGCGCGTGCCGTTCGAGCTGAACCCCGCCAACGTCTACAAGCGGCTCTTCGGCAGCATGGGCGGCTCCAGCGCGGAGGCGCAGGCCATCCTCCTCAAGAGGAAGAGCCTGATGGACTACCTCATCAAGGACGCCACCCGGCTGAAGAAGCGGCTGGCGACCGCGGAGGGCCAGAAGCTGGACACGCACCTGGAGGCGCTGCGCGACATTGAACGGCGGCTCACCAACGTGGGCGCGCTGGGGTGCGTGAAGCCGGAGGAGCCGTCGGACGCGCTGAGCGACCTGGGCAACCTGGACAACATGCCCGGCCTCACCCAGCTGCACATGGACCTCATCGCCCGGGCGTTCGCGTGTGACTTGACGCGCGTGGTGACGATGACGATCCCCGGGCCGTCCATGCCGTGGATCGACATCCCGGAGGACATCCACAACGACATCGCGCACCGCACCGACACCCAGTCGCAGCCGGAGCGCACGGAGATCCGCCTGCGCATGGTGCGCGTGCAGCAGTGGTACTCCGAACAGCTGGCGCTCCTGATGGACTCGCTCGCGGCCATCCCGGAGGGCAGCGGCACCGTGCTCGACAACACCGTCATCCTCTGGGGCAACGAGCTGGGGGACGCGGCCGGCCACATGAACGTGTCCATCCCCACGGTGCTGGCGGGCGGCGCGGGCGGGAAGTTCCGCATGGGCCGCTACCTGGCCCTGCGCCCCAACAACCGCGACCCCCTGGGCAACTGGGAAGGCCCGGGCAAACCGCTGGCGGGCGCGGTGGAGCACAACAAGCTGCTCACCTCCATCGCCCAGGCCTTCGGCGTCAACGTGGACCGCTTCGGCCACGAGGCCTACACCGGCACGCTGCCCGGCCTCACCTGACGCCTTGAGGTCGTCCCAGGGCCTTTGCACGGGCCCTGGAAGCGGGGCCCTGAAATGACAACGGGAGCGGGCCTGATGCTGGCCCGCTCCCGCTTTCATTTCCGGCTGCCGTGAAGCGGTGGGACTACCCGCCGAGCGCGCCGTTGATGAGGGGGGCGAGGATGCTCATGCCCGCGTCCTCGTTGTTGTAGTTGTTGGCCGGCTCGTAGATGCGCACGCGCTGGTTGCCGTTGATGAAGCGGCTCAGGAACACGTCCATCGACACGAACTCGCTGTGGCAGGCGTAGGACTGCCAGGGGCTGGAGGCGTACTCGTACCAGTACTTCTTCTCCATCTTCTGGCAGGCGTGCGCGCCCACGAACGTGATGATGGTGCTGCAGTGGCTGGCGTTGATGGCGCGCTGGTGCGGGATGAAGTAGCTGAAGTTGTTGTACTTGTTCAGCTCCGCGACCAGGGCGTCCTGGTCCTGCTTCCAGTAGGCGTGGATGGAGGCCTGGTCGTTGGGCGTCTTGAAGCGCTCATACGAATAGCGCGAGTAGTTGAAGTCCAGCGTGTAGCCCGTGTACGCGAGCTGGTCGTTGGGGAACTCCGTGGCCACCATGCGGTTGATGGTGCCCATGTCGTTGATGCTGAAGCTGGCCGGCAGCAGGCTGAACACCGAGTCCAGGTTCCACGACGAACGGATCTTGTCGTGCAGCGGGCGCGACAGGGAGTTGCCGTTCGGCGCCATGAAGATGGGGCCGGAGTCGTTGAGCAGGTAGCCGCGCGCCGGGTTGATGGCCTTGCGGATGAAGTAGTAGCCGGCAGACGTGGACGTGCCGCCCGCGCTGTAGCCCGTCACCAGCAGCTTCTGCACGCTGGGGAAGTTCGCCTTGGCGTAGTTCGCCGCGGCGATGGTGTTGGTGTAGCCGGAGTGGTGCCACACGAGCGGCGCCTGGCCCCCGGTGGTGTCCGTGTACGTCTTCACGTTGTTGCCGATGTGCACGTCGCCCGTGCAGTACGGCAGGTAGACGATGTTCCAGTCCTTCGTGACGATGTCCTTGCGGTCACGGAAGGGCAGGCCCGGGTCCGCCCCGTTGACGATGGGGGACACGTACTTGGCCGTGAACTGCGTCATGTAGTCGTCGGAGATGCCGTTGGGGTTCGCCGCCCCCAGGATGCCCGTGCGGCCGCTACAGGAATCGTAGTCCCAGCACGCACCACCGCCCTCCATCATGAACAGCAGGTTGGGCGACGACGTGCGGTGCACGAAGAACTTGTACTGCGAGCCATTGCCACACTTGGTGCCGGGCAGCGTCACCTTCTGCCAGTTGTAGGTGTTTCCGCCGTCCACCAGGACGTCAACGATGCCTTCCACCAGCACCTCGGCGCGAGCCGAGCTCACGGGGGCGGCGAGGGCCAGAAGGCTCATCCAGAGAAAACTTCTCATGCGGCTTCCTCCACAGGGGGATTGGGTTGCGACCGCGAATGATACGCTTTGTTTATCAGTCGGAACCAAGGAAGCTGCGTAGGAGCTGAAAATAGTGAACTTCACGGAGGATGCAGGTTTCCAGTGGGAAGGATAGGTTTTGCCATCCCGCGTCAGGGATTGGGTGGAAATTGATGCGTCGCGGCAAGTCTTAAATGTATCATTTGCGCATTGCGTCGCCGTGTCTGCGTGAATGGGTTGCGGTGGGCGGCGGGCGCGCGGTATGGCCTTGGGCATGAGCACGCGCGCGCGGTGGAAGCTGCCCCTGGGCACGGCGGGAGTCCTGGCCCTGGCGGCGGGGGCCTGGCTGACCTTCGGAGGCTCCCCGGCGGACGACGCCCAGGGGCCTGTTGCCGCGATGACGCCGGCAACGCCGCCTCCGCCTGTCTTGAACGCGGGGCCGGCGGTGCCTCGCACGCGGGACGGCGGGCTGGACCTGGCGGGCGCGGCGGCGGCCCAGGTGCAGGCCCAGGCGCCCCAGGAGGAGCCCTCCGGGCCCTACCCGGTGGACCTGGAGGCGCTGCGCGCGAAGCTGCCGGACAACCTGTACTGGGAGACGGGCGTGCCCACGAAGGAGCCGGCGGAATTGCGGCGGCGCGCGGAGGTGGAGGCGAAGTGGAACACCCTCTTCGGCCGGGTGCAGTCCAACGAGGCCACCGTGGAGGAGGTGCAGCAGCACTTCGAGCACCGCCGCAAGGTGTCCGAGGACGCCATCTCCTTCGCCACCACGATGCTCGCGGACTACGGCGACAAGCTGCCGTCGCAGGACCAGGGCCTCTTGGAGCTGAGCGTGCGGATGCACCGCACGCGGCTGGCGGAGCTTCCCCGGCAACAGGAGGAAGCGCTCGCGCGCCGCGAGGCCCATGCCCAGCGGCAGCGCGAGTGGCGTGAAAGCGGCGGCGGCCGTCAGCCCTGAAGCGGCTCCACCGCCCCGGGGAAGGTCCGGATGAGCGGGGAGCGCACGGCGGAGGAGGCCACCCAGAGCTGGTGGGAGGAGCGGGTGACGGCGACGTGCAGGCGGCGGCGGGCCTCGTCGTCCGCGGGGTAGGCGCGGGCCGTCACGTCCGGCAGGACGACGTAGTCGAACTCCAGCCCCTTCACGTTGTCCACGTCCGTCACGTCCACGCCGGGCTCGAAGGAGAAGTCTCCTTCCAGCACCAGCCGCGCCCAGGGCATCTCCGCGATGACGCGGTGGAAGGACTGGGCGGCTTCCCGGCTGCTGGCGATGACGCCCACGGACGCGTGCGGCTCGCGCAGCACCAGGTCGCGCAGGGCGTCTCCCAGGAACAGCCACGCCTGGGCCTCGTCGGGGAAGTGGTGGAAGCCCACGGGCGCGCCCTCACGGCCGGCCTTCGCGGGAGACACGGGGGCCTGGGTGCCCAGCACGTGCTGCGCCAGCTCCACCACGGGGCGCGGGCAGCGGTAGGACACCTGGAGCCGGCAGGTGGCGGCGTCGCGGAGGCCCAGCTCCTCCAGCGCGGCGTCCCAGCCGGCGAAGCCCGCGGTCGTCTGTTGCATTTCGTCGCCCGCGAGCGTGCAGCTGCGGCTGTCGCCCAACAGCTGCCCCACGACGAAGAGCTCGAAGAGGGAGAAGTCCTCCGCCTCGTCCAGCACCACGTGCGCCAGCCGCTCCGCGCCCAGCGCGCCCCGCTGCGCCTTGAGGAACATCAGGATGGGCAGGTCGTCGAAGTCCAGCGTGCCCGCGAGCGCGTCCGGCGTGTCGGACTCAATCGTCTTGCCATCCACGGTGACGAGGCTGTCCGGGTCGTAGTCCCGGTACTGACGCTCCAGGGGCGTGGCCGTCTGGAGCTTGGTGTGCTCCACCGTCTCCTCCACCACCGTGCGCGGCAGCTCGCCTTTGGCTTCCGCCACCACGGACTCCAGGAAGGCGCGGTCCATGAACGCGTCCGCCAGCCGGATGCGCAGCCGCTCCAGGGTGAGGGGCTGCGGGGCCTTGGCCCTGGGCAGGCTCACGCGCTCCGCCAGCCGGCGGCGCAGCACGGGGTGGCGCTTGAGTCGGGAGACGAGCGCGGGCGTCTCCGGCGCCAGCTTGAGGCCCGGCACGCTGAAGGCGGAGCGCGCGGTGCTGAGCGACCAGGACTCCAGCGTCTCCACGGACACCTTGCCCAGGCCCAGGGGCGCGAGCAGCCGGCGCGTCAGCCGGGCCAAGCCCTCCTCGGGGACGACGACCTTGGTGCGCGCCTGCGGGAACTTCTTCGCGTCGTCGAAGGCGACCTTCGCCAGCCGGTGCAGGGCCACGGTCGTCTTGCCGCTGCCCGCGCTGCCCAGCACCAGGAGCGGCTGCTCCGGGCCGGTGCTGACGGCGGCGTACTGCTCCGCGTCCAGGAGCGCCGTCACGCCGAAGGCATCCTCGACATGCGTCGTGCCCCGACCCACGCCCAGGGCTCCGGGGCGGGCGGCGGTGCCGGTGCCGCCGGAGAGGACGGAGGTCGCGTCGCGGCCTCGCGCGTGCCACCGGCCCTGGGCGTCGCGCTGGAGCAGGTGGGGGCCGGTGCTGATGCGGGTGAGGACGCCCTTCTCGATGATGACCAGCCGGCGCGCCTGCACGTCGCCCTCGGAGAGCCGGTCGCCGAAGTACTCCTCGTAGGAGTCCCCCTCCTCGTAGTTGTAGAAGACGCGGGCGACGGGGGCGAACCTCCAGTCGATGACGCGCACGCCGGCGGCGAGGTTGGCGAAGCTGGTGCGGCCGAGCAGGTAGTCGCGCTCACCGGTGGGGCCCGCGAGCCGCAGGTGGGCGAAGTAGGGGGCGTTGCTGTCCGGCAGGGGCACGACTTCCTGCCGCTCCAGCATGGAGCGCACTTCGTTCATCTGGGTGAAGACGTGCGGCAGGTCCGCCGCGTGCGCGGTGGTGGCGTCGTCGCGCAGCACCTGCAGCTGCGCCATCAGCCCCTGGGTGTCCAGCGTCCGCTCCGCGGCCTGTCGGCGCGCTCCGGCGAGTGCGTCCTGGACCCGTGACAGCAGGGCTTCTTCCTCGGCGATGAGCGCGAGCGCCTCCGACGACAGCTCCTGCTCCGGGCCGGTCATGTCCTTTCCTTTCGCGCCGCGCGAGGTGTCCGGCGTCACGCCGGTTCCTTCTGCTGCGTGCTTCGCGGCGCGCGCAAGGTGACGTCTGGTTCATCCGGGGTCAACCCGTTGGTTTTTTTGGCCGTCTTGCTAATGTGAGGATCGTGGTCGCAGCGCCCGGTTCGGCCCTCCCACGTTGCTTTTGTTCCCCTTCGCCTTCCGCCGTGGCGGGTTGCCTCCCCGGGGGACGAGGCGGGTGTCCTCGACTGATCGCTCCGGGTGTCCGTGTGTCGGCTGGCGGCGCGCACCGCAGGCGGGTGGCTTCTAACGGCGCGCGCGGCTTGCTTGCGTCCGCATCCATCCCGAACACGGAGGAAGCACCGGATGAGCACGATGAACTCGCCGTTCCGCTGGACGCTGTCACTCGCCGTCGCGTTGGGGGTCGTCACGTCGGCGCGGGCCCAGGAGAGCGAGCCCCTGACGGAGACGGAGACGGAGACGCGCACGACGACCGTGACGACGGAGCCGGTGCGGCCCGAGGGGCGCATGGGGCTGGAGTTCGCGGTGAGCGGGAACGTGGGCTTTGGCGCGGGCTATGTCTACAAGGACGGCACGAGCCCCACGGGCACGGTGGAGAGCCTGAAGATCACCGACTCCGCGAAGGTGTCCATCCCCGTCATCGCGGAGGTGGGCTTCCGCGTGACGCCGAAGTTCTATCTGGGCGTGTGGGGCAGCTGGGAGAAGGTCTTCACCAAGGAGAACCCGATTTCGTGCCCGACGGGCTTCGACTGCTCGACCTATCAGTGGCGCGTCGGGCCGGAGGTCCGCTACCACCTGTCGCCGATGGGCGGCTTCGATCCCTGGATTGGCCTGGGCGTGGGCCTGGAGTTCCTCAAGAGCCACGTGCAGGGCACCACGCAGGTCCCGGTGGCGCCGGGTGTCGTCGTTCCGGCGGAGGTGGACACACGGGTCACCGACAAGGGACCGACCTTCGCGCGCCTCGCGTTGGGCGGAGACATCCGCCTCACCCGCGCCCTGTCGGTGGGGCCCATCATCACCGCGTCGATTGGCAGCTACACGGTTCGCACCGGAACCCAGACGCTGAACATCACCGGCGTGGGTGAACGCCCAGGGACGCTGGCCCGCGTGGATGATGGCTTCCACGGCCTGTTCACCGTGGGCCTGCGGTTCGCCGTGCTTCCGCTGTGAACCTCGGGGACCCGGGTGAGGTGTCTTGGGGCGCGACCCCACCTCCCCGGAGGGAGCATGTCTCGCAAGGCGTACGTCGTGGTGGCCGGGCTGGCGCTGCTGCGGGCCCTGGTCTTCGTCTGGCGGAGCACCGCCGCGCGGCCCGCGACCGTTCGCGCGGACTCCGCGGCCGTCACCCCGGGGAGCCCCTGGCGGGCGGACGTCTGGGATTGAGCTGTCACTCACGTTCACGCGTGCTCGCTGAACGGGCGTAGGACTGCGGGGAGGAGACGCACGTCGTGAGGGCCGTCGCGACGTGCGCATCCTCCCAACGGTGAGGGGTGAAACCCGTCACCGGAATCCTGGCGGGGCTCAGGCCGCCTTCTGCGTCTGGTTTTCTTCCATCCACTGGGCCAGGTCCGCGGCGGTGCCCTTCTTCTCCAGGGGTGGGGTGATGGCCGTGCGCCGCGACACCTCCAGCTCCCAACTGGCATTGAAGTAGGGGCCCACCTTGATTTCGGGCGCGAGCGAGATGCCCTTCTGCGTGTAGGGCGTCGCCTTGAGGCTCACGTCCGCGTCCTTGCCCGCGGCCTTCAGCGAGCCCGGCACGTCTCCGGTGATGAGGCGCTCCAGGGCGCCGCTCTCCTGGAGCTTGCGCGAGTTGCCCTCGATGCTGACCTCCACCGCCATCCCCACGCCGTTGCCCTGGTAGGTGCCGGCGCCGTCCACGGACAGCGTCACCTTGCTCTTCTTGCCGGCGCCCATCTGCTCCTTCGCGGAGCCCAGCGTGCCCTTCGGATCCTCCAGGAGCGTGTCCACCGTGACGCCGGAGGGGATGGGATAGCGCGTCTCCATCTCCACCTTGCCGTTGACCTTGCCGGTGCCGCCCAGCGACACGCCGCCTTCAAAGGGCAGCTTCATGTTGTCCGGCCCGGTGACGGTGCCCTTCGTGCCCAGCCCCTTGCCCAGGCCCCCGCTGAGCTCCACCTGCAGGTTCTCCTTGAGCACCAGCTCGGAGGGCTTTCCCTCCTTGAACTCGATGCGCAGCGACTTCTCCCCCCGGCCCTTGATGCCCCCGCTCGCCGAGTCCACCAGCGTCCCCTTGAGGTCCAGCTCGGCGGTGACCTGCGCGACGCTGGCGCCGCGCACCTCCATGGCGGACATCTTGCTCTGGAGCCAGTCCAGCTCCTCGGGCGAGGGCTGCGGCCTGGGCGTGCCGGCGATGTTGCACTCCGCGCCGGACTGCATGCGGCCCAGGATGTCCTGCGCCTTGGCCACATCGTCTGGCGTGTCGAGCTTGTATTCGACCTTGCCGCCGCCACCGCCCAGCGCCTTGAGGTCCAGCCCCTTGAGCTTGCCGGTGCCAATCCCTCCCAGCACCTCCGCGTCCATGCTCAGCGTGTAGACGGGCTTTGACTCCCTGGCGCCTGTCTTCGGGTCTGTCTTCTCCTCCGCGTCACAGCTCACTTCGTACTGGGCCTTCGTGTTCAACCGGCCCAGCTTGATGCCACCGTCGAACCCGCCGGACAGCGAGTACTTGTCGCCGGGCTTCATGGATTCGATCTGCTTCTTCGCGTCGAGCACCTCGGGCTTCGCGTTGCTCAGCGCCTTCAGCGTCCCGTCCACCTTCGACTCCAACCAGGCGTAGCCGGGCAGGTTCTGGCGCGCGGTCTCCTGCAACTGCTCCAGGACCCCCGGCGGCTCCGCGGTGGCGCCCACCCCGCCCGAGGCCTGCACCTCGGGCGGGGCGCCCGTCACGCCGCCGGCGAGTCCCAGCCCCGCCTGCGCGCCCTCCACGCCGCCCGCGATGCCTCCGCCGGCAAGGGTCCCCCCCGGTCCCCTTGCCTCGAACACGTCCGCCGCGCGTCCGACGGCGGGCCGCTGCGACGGACGGGTCGCGGGTCCCTGCGTCGGCGGTTCGGGCGGCCGACGCGGGACGACCGGAACGGACGGAGGTTGCGTGCGCGAAAGAAAGGTCATGGCCGGCTCCTGGGCAGGGTGGGACCCGCCTCACCCTTCCAGGACATCCGGGCCGGAATTCTTTTGCATTGCTGGCCGCATCTTCCGAAGCCCTGGACCTCCCAGGTCCAGGGCCCGGGGGCCAAGGGGACTACTTGCCCAGGAGTCCGCCGAGCATGCCGCCCAGCCCGCCACCGCCCTGGGGGCCGCTGCCGCCGCCCGCGAGCATGGGGGCCACGGCGAGGATCTTGCCAACGAGGCCCGGATCCAGCCGGGACTTGAGGAAGTCGAGGAGCAGGGGCGCCACCAGGGTGGCCTTGCCCGCGTCCAGGTTGAAGCGCTGGAGGATGGCCACCACCCCGGCCACCTCGCCCGCGTGGGCCGCCGCGCCGCCCAGGGCGCCCATCAGGCCACCACCACCGCCGCCGCCACCGCCCATGAGGCCACCCAGGGCGCCCATCAGGCCGCCGCCGTCGGCCGCGGGGGCCTGGGCCTGGGCCTGCTGCTGCCAGCCCTGCATCTCCGGGATGGATTGCTCCATCTGCTTCGCCGCGTCCGGGCCCACCTTCTCCTGCACGGTGCCCTGCACCATCTTCAGGAGGGAGCCCGCGAGCCCCTGCGCCTG
This sequence comes from Corallococcus sp. CA047B, assembly GCF_003612065.1. Taxonomy (NCBI): domain Bacteria; kingdom Pseudomonadati; phylum Myxococcota; class Myxococcia; order Myxococcales; family Myxococcaceae; genus Corallococcus; species Corallococcus sp. CA047B. The sequence goes on along the minus strand of NZ_RAWD01000195.1, from coordinate 686 downwards.
CGTGCCATCCACTCCAAGCTGCTGCGAGAGCTGTCCGATGAGGTCCATGCCGCGCTCCTTCGTGTGTCCGCGTGAGAGGCGCACCGTTGTAGCGGGCCGGGAGGCAAAGCTCGCGGGAAACCGTGGGGGCAGGGCTTGCGAGCGTTGGTCCGCGGACGCCCCCTCGCCGCGCGTCCGGCCCCTACAGTCGGGTGAAGGACCAGCTCACCGCGCTGCCGTTGGCGTAGGGCATGACGCCGTGGAAGGGGCGGGGGTCCGCGTCGAACACGAGCGGCAGGAAGTGCCGGTCCCCATCCCACAGCGACAGCGACAGGATGGAGGACACCGGGACCCACGACAGGGAGCCCTCGGGGTTCTTCTCCAGGGGCGTGCCCTCGAAGGCGTCGATGCGGAAGATGAAGCCCAGCCAGTCCTCGCCGTGCTTGCCGAACCCGGGCCAGGACAGGGTGCCCCGGAGCACCATGCGCGTGCACTCGATGCCGGCCTCCTCGCGGATCTCCCGGCGCATGCACGCGGCCACGTCCTCGTCGCGGTCCAGCTTGCCGCCCAGCCCGTTGTACTTGCCGTAGTGGGCGTCATCCGGGCGGGCGTTGCGGTGGATGAGCAGGACCTGTTGCCCGTCCGGCGACAGCACGTAGCCCAGCGTGGCGACGATGGGGGTGTAGGGCATGGGGACGGCCTCCTGG
>NZ_RAWD01000194.1:0-18721 GCF_003612065.1 Corallococcus sp. CA047B | reverse complement strand
GGGCGGGCGGGGGCCGTCGACAGGCGGTTGGATGGTGAACTCGACGCGGCGGTTGAGGGCCATGCCCTCTTCCGAGGCGTTGTCGGCCACGGGCTTGCTGCGCCCGAAGCCCTGCGAGCACACGCGCTCCGCGGCGACACCGCTCTCGATGAGGAAGCGCTTCACGCTGGCGGCGCGGCGCTTGGACAGCTCCAGGTTGTAGCTGTCGCTGGCGCGCGAGTCGGTGTGGCCCTCGATGAGGATGCGGTCGAGCTTCGGGTTCACTTCCATCACCCGCGCCACCTCTTCCAGCACGGGGAAGGACTCGGACAGGATGACGTCCTGGTCGGTGGCGAAGTTCACCTGCTCCAGGATGACGATTTTATTGCCCACGGTGCGTGCGAGCGGGCAGCCGTCCTTGCCGCGCGTGCCAGCGGGCACGTCCGGGCACTTGTCGATCCGGTCCACCACGCCATCGCTGTCGCCGTCGGAGTCCGGGCAGCCGCCGTTCTCCACCGGGCCCGCCACGGTGGGGCAGCGGTCCTTCTCGCCAATGACGGAGTCGCCGTCCGGATCCACGGGCGGCGGCGGCGGCTCGGGCGGCTCCTTGAAGCGCTCGATGGCCTCCCACTCGCGCGTCTTGGCGGGCACCCAGATGATGGACGTGAAGAAGCTCAGGTTCGGGGACGCCAGCGAACAGCCACAGCCCAGGCCGCCGCCGAAGGTGAAGGTGATGCCGGTGGAGCTGTACCAACGCAGGCCGATGAGCAGCTCGGCGGGAATCTGCCGGGGCTGGTCGGGCTCCTTCTCCAGGCCCACCGCGCCGTTCACCATGCCGAGCAGGGTGATGCCGCTGCCGCGCAGGAGGGGCACTTCCGTGCCCAGGCCGAAGGGCGCCATGTCGCCCATGTTCACGCCGCTGAAGATGCGGTCTGGCCGCTTCCAGAAGCCGCCGTTGAGGGCCAGCAGGATGCCGGATTCAAAGCGGTAGTCGACGACGAGGCCCGGCGCATAGGTGAGCTCACCGTCGCCCGCGAAGGCCTCCTGCACGCCGGTGGGAAAGCTGACGTTGAAGGTGAGCGCGCTGCCCCAGCCGTGCCCTTCCGCGGAGCGGCGCAGGCCGGGCAGGGCCACCTTGCCGGTGAGGCGCAGGTCGCCGAGCGCGAAGCTCTCCACGGGACCTTCGGTGCCGATGACCTCCAGGTTCTGGCCGCCCTGGAGCATGACGAGCGGCATGTCCACGCCCACTTCGGCCCAGTCGAAGAGGCCCACGGTGGCCATGACATCCAACTGGAGCCGGTTGCCCACGAGGCTGATGGAGCCCAGGTCTCCGTCCTTGGGGACGAGGGAGAGCGGGTTGATGGAGTAGCTGAAGTAGGGCCCGGCGGAGACGGACAGGTGGGACAGGGGCCGGGACTGGGTGACCATCACCAGGTCCTGCGGCGCGCCGGACGGACGGAACAGCTGGAGGTTGAAGCGCGCATCCGGCGCGGCGCTGGCGGCGGTGGACAGCGACAGGGCCAACAGCAGCGAAGGGAGGAGCGGCGTGCGGGAAGGCTTCATCGGACGCGGCGGGCGGAGCGCAGGAAGAGGAAGCCCAGGGCGAGGGTGACGAGGATGGCGGTGCTGCCGGTGGGCGTGTCCTCGGCGGTGGTGCCGCAGCAGAAGGCGCCGCCCTGCGGTTCGGTGCCGGGCTTGCGGCGGCCGCGTTCGCACTGGAGGGTTTCGGCCGAGCAGAACTCGACGCCCAGGCAGTCGCCGCTGTCGGCGCAGGACTCGCTGCAGGTGCTGGAGGCGAGGTCGCAGGTGCCGCCGCAGGGGCAGTGGGCATCCGCGAAGCACTCGACGCACGCGGCGCCGTCGCACACGAGGCCTTCCGCGCACGTCATGGCGCAGGCGCCGGTGTTGGAGCAGGTGCGCGTGGTGGGGTCGCAGGTGCCGCTGCCGCAGTCGGAGTCGTTGACGCAGCCCACGCAGACGCTGTTCTGCACGGAGCCGTCCGTGAGGCAGAGCGGGGTGGCGTCACCGCAGGCACCGCAGCGGCTGCCGCAGCGCTCGTCGGTGGTGCAGGCGCTGCACTCACCGCTCAGGCAGAACTGGCCGTCGCCGCATTCGAGGTCGGTGCGGCACTGGACGCAGACCTCGCCGTCGAGACAGAAGGGGCGCTCACCGGGGCACTTTGAGCAGCCGGGGCCGCAGCGGTCGGCGGTGTTGCATTCGGGGACGGCGTCGACGCAGGCGCCGTTCACGGTGTCGCAGCGCTGGCCGTTGGAACACTGGCTGTCGGTGGTGCACTCGACGCAGGACGGCGGGGCGCCGGGCGTGGGCGCGGCGCACTGGGTGCCGTTGGGGCAGCAGTTGCAGGAGTTGCCGGCGCAGGCGTCGTTGGCGTCACAGAGGACGCAGACGTGGTTGGAGCACTGCTCGCCCCGGGCGCAGTCGGTGTCCTGGTTACATTCAGAGCAGGTGTTCGAGGTGGGGTCGCAGACCTGTCCGTTGGGGCAGTTCTCGTCGCCGGTGCACTGGACGCAGGTGAAGGTGGGCTCGTCGCAGACCTGACCGGAGCCGCACTGGGCATCGTTGACGCAGCCCTTGCAGGAGTTGTCGGTCAGGTCGCAGCGGCCGGTGGGGCAGTCCGCGTTGTCGTTGCATCCGCGGCAGAAGTTGTCGGTCAGGTCACAGCGCCCGTTGGGGCACTGGGAGTCCTCCGTGCACTGGACGCAGGCCGTCTGGCCGTTGAGGTTCGCGCAGTAGGGCGTGGACAGGCCGCACGGGGAGCAGCTCGCGCCACAGAAGAGGGCGGAGTCGCAGGGCGCGCAGAGCGCGGCGGAGTTGCAGTAGTAGTACGGACCGCAGGTGCTGTTGTTCTGAGCGTTCGCGTCGTTGCGGTTGCACTGCTCGCACTGGTTGAGATTGCCCGGGTAGGACGGGCGCCCGTTCTCCGACTGGTAGAACTGGGCGGGCTGGACCAGGGAGAAGCCGGAGCTGGAGAGAGGGACGACCGGAGGCTGGTTCGCGGGCTCGTCGAAATCCGTGAACGTTCCATCCAGGACCGCGAACTCCAGGGCTGCGTGCTCCACGATCTGAACGTAGATCAACTCGACCGGATAGAGCCCTGACTGGGTGAAGGTGACGGAGTTGGTGGTGCGCCTTGTCGCCGCACCGAGTTCCGGTGGGCGGATGATGACGTTGTAGCGGGCGTTGCTCCGGTCGAAGATGACCAGGCTGATTGCGTCGTCGGCGTAGAAGCCGAAGTGCAGGACGCGCCCGAGCATGTCCGGCGTGACGTTCAGGTAGCCGCGGAAGCGCGAGACGAACCGGACCGTCGGCGTGTTGTAGTGGAACCCACAACCACCGATGGGACAGCCTGTCACCACGTTCACGAAGTCGCCGTAGCTGAGCGTGCGACCGTCATTCAAGTTGTTCGACAGGTCGAACGCGGAGCGCAGCACGGAGGTCTGCCGCGTCGCGCGGTTCTCCTCCATGTATGTGTTCAGGTCGCCCGTGTAGTTCGTCTGGCTCTGCGGATACTCACTCACGGCCCGCGTCCACACGTTGGACGCCATGCAGAGCCCCGTGCCGACCTCGCTATTCGGGGACGGGGCGACCGGTGCTCCGGTCACCACCACATCCGGCAGCTTCTGGGCCACGGCAGGCGCGCTCGCGAGGCACACAGCGAGCAGGGACAGCGCGGCACACGCGCGGAAGGGCAGGGGGGAGGGTCGCACGGCGGCGGGCAGCCTTTCAGATTTGCTTGACGTTCTCAACTTCCTTTCCCACGTCACACATCCCGGCGCTCGGATGCGACCTCCAGGGTCCTCCGCTCGTCGGACGACGTCCGTCAGGGGCGAAATCAAACTCAGTCCGTACAGCAAGCAAAACTGGAAATCGTTGCGGTGCCGAACGCGTCACGCGCGACGGCACGCGACATCGCCATCCTGCGAGCGGATGAAGGCCGCGGCCAGCTCTCCGCCCAGGGCCGCGCACAGCACCTCGAAGGTCCGTCGCCGCGCGCCACCGAAGAAGGCCGGTTGCCGGGCGAGCGTCTCCGGGTGACGCACGAAGACGTTGTACCCGAGGATGCACCCGTCCGCGCGCAGCACGGTGATGCCGTCGGTGGCCATCATGCCGCGCAAGAGCTGCGCGCTCGCCCGCACCGCAGACGCGGCGCTGCCATCCGGCGTCGCGTGGTGCCGGTCCAGCAGCGCCACCACGTCCATGGGCCGGGGCAACAGGATGCCATCCACGAAGAGCGCCGAACCCGCGCGCTCCCGGGGCAGCACCGCCACCAGCGTGCCGTGCGAGGACTGCATCACCTCGAACATCACCCGCCGGAAGAAACCCCGGGCGTGCTCGCGGCTGGAGGGCAGGACCTGTTCGGTCACCGCGCTGGCCAGCGAGTCCAGTACCACCGAGGGCGGCTCCAGGTCGACTCTCGCACCGGACAGGTACACGTGCCGGACCAGTCCGCCGCCCGCGCGCAGCTCGATGATGTTGTCCGCGAGCTGCAACACGCCAACCACGCGCACGCCCCGGTCCTGCGCATGCCGCAGGCGCTCCAGCGGCGTCTCCGCGAGCGGGAACGGATCCGTCCGGAAGATGCCGTAGGTGAGGCCCTCCGGCTCGCGCAGCAGGTACAGCGCCCACCAGCGCCCCTGGCCCAGCGGCGCGCACTGCTTGAGGGCCCGCTGGATGGTGGCGCGGTTGCGCGGTCCCGAACCGATGGGGATGGGGTCGTGCCCGCCCAGCAGCTCCAGCATCGCGCCCAGGTCGTCGCCCAGGAACGCGGTGGGGAACAGGAGCGCGCCCTCCTCGCGGTAGCGCGACAGCGTCACCAGCAGCTCGCTGAGTGCGTCCGCCGTCAGCGGGCACGTCATGTCCGCCTCGTCGAGGAACGCCCCGACGGACTCGGTCAGCAGGTGGCGGAACGACAGGATGAGGGGAGAACCCGCCTCCGGGCCCGGACCGGTCATGGCGGATCCAGCATGACGCATCGGTGGCGGCGTGGCACGAAGTCTTCCCTCCGCCCGCAAGGCCGCAGGGTGTCCGGAAGCGGCCGTCTACTCCGTCGCCGCCCGCGCCGCCTCCAGCGTGGCCGCGGTGCGCAGCCATCCGTCGGCCTGGGCATCCAGGTGGGACAGCAGGTCCGTGAAGAAGCGCGTCTCCATCGCCTGTGCCAGCGTGGCCCCGTGGGCATCCGCCCACTTGCGCGTCACCGTCGCGCGCACCTGGGCCCCCAGCAGGTCCACGAAGCGCTCCAGGAGCGGCGTGGACAGGAGCGTTCCCGCCCACACCACCGCGTCATGTCCCAGCCCGCCGGTGGCCACCGTCACCACCGCCGCCGCCCCCGACGGCACCGAGTACACCAGCGTGGTGAGCGTCTGGAGCATCTCCTCGCGCATGCCGCCCTGCAGCTCGCGGCCCACCAGCTCGCGACAGAAGTCATACAGCGTCGCCCGGTCCGCGGCGTGCGCATGCAGCGCGCCCAGCTCCAGCGGCGCATCCAGCCGGCCGAGCATCGCGGGCCCGAAGGCCTCCGCCAGCTTCTGCTTCGTCTCCGCGTCGCCGCGCCACGCGGCCACCTCCGGCGCGAAGGCGTCCACCAGCCGCCGCAGCCCGTCCTTCAGCGAGTCATCCACCGCCTGGGTGGGCAGCGCCTCGTGGGGCCGGGGGCCGGTGAAGGACTCGCGCACCTTGCGGGTCACGAACGTGAGCGCCGTGGCCAGTCCCCGGAACGGCAGCCGCACCATCCGGTGGAAGGTGCTGCGCGCGTCCAGCTCATCGCGGAACGCATCCACGAGCACGTCCGCGGGCACGGCCTTCAACGCGGCCTGCGCGCCAATGCCCCGCAGGTCATGCCGCAGCCGTTGCCGCAGCCGCTCCGGCTCCCGCGCCGCGCGGGTCGCCGCCCGGGCCACCGCGTCCAGCTCCGCGCGCGCATCCGACAGCGATGCCTCCAGCGCCCGGGCCTTCAGCTCGCGTGCGTGCTCCGCCTGTCCCAGCAGCGCGGCGAGCGGGGGCCGCCCATCCAGCGGTTCGGTGGCGAGCGGCTTCAGTCCCGCCTCCACGTCCGGCTGGTGCGGCGCCAGGTAGCGCGCGAGCGGCGGGTGGCCCACGTCCTGGGCCAGCTTCTCCAGGTGGCCCCGGGCCACGTCCTCGCGCGTGGCCTCGTTGTAGACGAGCAGGTACGGCCGCCCGTGGCCCACGGCCGCGCGCAGGAAGTCCACCAGCGCCGCGTTCTGGTACGTCTGCCGGCTCACCACGAACACCAGCACGTCCACCGTGACGAGCAGCGCTTCGGCCCGCTCGCGGTTGTCGCGGTACACGCTGTCGAAGTCCGGCGTGTCCATCACCAGCAGCCCGCGCGGCACCGCGTCCGCCAGCACCAGGTACAGCCGGCCCGCGGGCCCGGGCGCATCCACCGGTGCCACCGTGCCCTCCACCACCGGGACGATGTCGTAGCGCTGGGTGAGCACGTCCTTCAGGTCGCCCGTCCACGTCTCCGGGTTCGCCGCGGCCAGGCACTGCTTGGTCAGTCCGCCCTCGGGGCGCGCGGGGGACAGGGACGCCTTCGCCAGCGCGTTGAAGAGCGTGGACTTCCCGACGTTGTTGGGCCCGGCGATGGCCACGAGGAGCAGCGGCACGTCCTCCGTACCGGAGCCCAGGCGGGGCAACAGGTCGCGGCGCAGGCGTTCGGCCAGCCGGCGGGCCAGGTCGGCGTCGGTGCCTTCCGGAAACAGCTCCGAGGCGGGCAGGGCATCCAGGGCGGACGCGAGGGCGGTGCGCAGGGCGCGAGGGTCCTTCATGGGCATAGGGGCCCGCGCAAGACAGCACGCGCGCGCGTCGGTGCCCAGAGATGTGTGCGAGCACTGTCCACCGGGGACACCCCCTCCACCGCGCTGGTAGGGTGCGCCGCATGCGCTCACTCCTCGCCTGCCTGCTTCTGTCGGGGTCCATCGCCTGCACGGCCACGCACGCCAACGCGCCCGTGGCCGACGCGCACGCGCAAGGCCCGCTGCCCTTCATCCCGGACGACTACGCCCGCGCGCTCGCTGACGCGAAGGCGAAGGGCGTGCCCCTGTTCGTCGACACGTGGGCGCCCTGGTGCCACACCTGTCGCTCCATGCGCGCCTACGTCTTCACCGACAAGGCCCTGGCGAAGCACGCGGAGCGCTTCGTGTGGCTGGAGCTCAACACCGACCTGACCCAGAACGCGACGTTCCAGGAGAAGTACCCGGTGGAGTTCTGGCCCACCTTCTTCATCATCGATCCGCGCGAGGAGAAGGCCCTGCTGCGCTTCGCCGGCAGCGCCACGGTGCCCCAGTTGGAGCGCCTCTTCGAGGACGGCGAACTCGCGTACAAGGGCGGCGCCACGGGCGCGGACGCACTGCTCGCCCGGGGCGACGCGCTCTACGGTGAGCGCAAGCCCGCGGAGGCCGCCGAGGCCCTGTCGCTCGCGCTCGCGGAGGCCCCCGCCGACTGGTCCCGCCGGGGCCGCGCGCTGGAGTCGCTGCTGATGGCCCAATACGGCGCGAAGCAGTACGTGCCGTGTGCCCAGAAGGCCGTGGCGGAGCTGCCGAAGGTGCAGCGCTCGCTCAACCTGGCCAACGGGGTCCTCAACGGTCTCACCTGCGCGCTGGCCATTCCGCAGGGCACGCCTGAGGCCGCCGACCTGCGCCACGCGCTGGAGGCGAAGGCGCGCGAGGTGCTCGCGCCGCCCTCCATCGCGATGGAGGCGGATGACCGCTCCGGCCTGTACGAGGTGCTGGTGGAGGCGCGCAAGGCCGACCAGGACACCGCGGGCGCGAAGAAGGTGGCGGAGGAGTGGCTCGCGTTCCTGGAGGGCGAGGCTGCGAAGGCGCCGAACCCCGAGGCGCGCACCGTGTTCGATTCGCACCGCATGCTCGCGGCGATGACGCTGGAGCAGCCGCAGCGGGCCATCCCCGCGCTGGAGCAGAGCGAGCGCGACCTGCCGAAGGACTACAACCCGCCCGCGCGGCTCGCGACGCTGTACCGCCTGTCGGGGCGGCTGGATGACGCGCTCGCCGCGAACGACCGGGCCCTGGCGCGGGTGCAGGGGGCACGGAGGCTGTCCGTCCTCTCCGGCCGCGCGGACATCTACGTGGCCCGCAAGGACACCGCGTCCGCGACGAAGACGCTGGAGGAGGCACTCACCTTCGCGAAGACGCTGCCCGCAGCTCAGGTGTCGCCGCGTCAGGTCGAAGGGCTGGAGAAGAAGCTCGCCGGCCTCAAGACGCCGGCCGCATCCCCTGGCGCGGCGCCGTAGCCCTCACGTCAGGCCATCCCCCTTCGCGCGGGCCGTGTGAACCGGCACCGCGCGCCGGGCCTCCAGGTCGAACAGGTCGAAGTCCTCCGCCCGGCCCTCTCGCATGGCGCCATCCGTGAAGACCATCACCGCTTCACCTGGACCCGTCGTGGGAGGCGGGCCGTGCGCGTAGTCCACGCGCGTCCCATCCGTCGTCAGGTGGCGCAGCACACCGTCGCGCACGGGACCCGGGGACACCAACTCCCGGACCCGCTTGTCGCGCGTGTGGCCCACCACCTGGGTCAATCCCAGGGGCAGCCGCCGCGGATCAAACCGCCGACGGGGCGTTCCTCGCACGCGCTCCGCATCCTCCGCCTGGAGGCTGGGCCGCTGGTAGAAGATGCCCGTTCCCTCGCCCGACGTCGCGTTGCCCGGATGGTGCAGCCCTGGCAGCACCAGCGGCCCGCCCGTCCATGCCGCCACCGCCCGGTCCATCACGCCGTTGAGCGCGTCCGCCATCGCGTGCGCATCCGCCCATCGCCCGGACTCGAGCCCCACCACGTCCAGGTCCTCACGCGTGACGCCCGCGTGCAACACCAGCAATGACGCCCCCGCCGCATGCGCCACGCGGAACCGCCGCGCCCGCAGCAGGTGCTCCACCCACGCGCGCTGCTCCTCGTTCCAGGCGCTGAAGTCCCGCGCCACCAGCTCCACCGTGGGCAGTCCCGGCCAGCGCGCGATGAAGTCGCGTTCGGCCGCCGCGTCCGTGTCGTCCCCCCGGTAGAGCCGGTCCGCCTCCACCTGCGCGGCGTGGAAGGTCGCATCGGTGAAGTCCGCCAGCTCCCCCACGCGCCCCAGGTCGTGGTTGCCCAGCAGCAGCACCGCTTGATCCGCCGGATGCGACGCGAGCCACGCCACCAACCGCAGGCCGCTCCGGGCCACGTGCTCGCGCTCGGACGCGGGACCCCAGTCGAAGTGGTCGCCCACGGACACCAGGCACACGTCCGGGCGCAGCCCTCCGTCCTCACCCAGCAGCCCGTGCAGCGAGAGAATGGACATCACCCGCTCGAAGTCCGCCTGCGGGTCTCCCATCGCCACGTGCCGCGTGCGGCGGCGTCCATCCGCGGGCGTCGCATGCGGGCCCTTCGCCACGGCCGCGTCGGCCCGAGCCAACGCCTTCTTGAGCAGCGCTTCGTCCATCCCCTCATCCTACGCACGCCTCGCGCGGCGCCCCACCCACCCCGGAGGGGCTTCGCGTCAGGACTGGAAGAAGCGCGAGATGAGCGCGGAGCGGCTCTCCACCTGGGCCTTGTTCAAGAGGTGCGTGACGTGCACCTCCACCGTGCGCTCGGCGCAGCCCAGGTGCAGGGCGATGGCCTTGTTCGTCTCCCCCTGCACCACATGCTCCAACACCTGCGCCTCGCGCGCGGTGAGCCCCCAGCGCTGGGTCAGCACCGGCAGCTTCGCGGTCGGCTCGATGGAGGGCGGGCCCGGATCCAGCACCAGGTAGTGGTCCGGCAGCCCTGGCGTGCGCAGCGGCCCGGAGGAGAACAGGGGCCCCGTGCCCGGAGGACTCCGGATGCAGTCGCGCACCTGCACCGTCACGCCCTGGACGTCCTGCTCCAATCGGGCCTGGCCCGCCTTGTTCGTGTGCATCACCCGGCCGCTGAACGTGACGACCCACGCGGGCCGCCCCAACACCTCCAACGCAGCCCCCAGCGCCGGACCCAGGAGCCCCGCCTCCCGCAACCTCCGGTCCATGGCCATCCGCCGCTGGATGGCCGGCGTCAGCGCGTGGAGCAGCTGCTGCTCCCGCTCCGTGAAGGGCTCGGGCCGGAAGGCCCCCAGCCAGCCGAGCATCGTCTCGCCCTCGCACACCAGCACCCGCAACTGGGCCATGTGCTCCAACCCCAGACGCCGGTAGAGGCCCATCGCGTGGACGGCGAGCTGGGTCCGGGCCTGCTCCCACTCCGCCTCGCTCAATCCCAGCCGCTCCCACAGCGTGCCGTTCCCGGCCAGGGGCAGGGCCCGCAGCGTCTCCGTCAGCCCCAGCGCGGAGAAGCGCATCGGCTGGTTGCGCTGGGCCGGCGGCGGGCGCGCCGGGTCGAAGTAGCCAAAGTGGCTCCCCGCCGGCGGCAGCGACGCGTCGAACACCTCCGTCAGCACCGGGGGCGGTTCGGAGAAGCCCACGCCATGGACGAAGGCCGTGTGGTAGCGGTCAGGACCTACGTCCACACCGTAGGCCGCCGTCCGCTCCGCGCGCAGGGCGTCCCGGAGGGCCACGAGGACCGTGGGAAGGGCCTCGGAGCCGGGTTCCACCACCCCCAGCAGGCCCTCCAACTCACGTAGGAGGCGTTGGTCCTCGGAAATCAAATCAATCACGATTTCCTTAGTATATCCGTTGGAGGCAATTGGAAGACTTGTGAGGTCGGAAGTGGAATCCACAGTCGTTCCTTCTGTCCAGGTGAGAAGTCATTCCGGTCACCCCGAGTCGTTTGGGACTCGCGTGATTTCCTCAATAGAAATGGCTTTCGGCGGGGGGCACGATGCCGCTCCGTGCCCTTCCGGGGGGGTGGGCCGACCTGGAGTCGAAGAATCCGTGTGTGCGCGCGCCGGCGTCCCCCCAGGGATGTCCGGCGCGCTGCCCCTTTTTCCGACGACGTCCTCCGTGGCCCGGGTTCCTGTCCGACACCCCACGCATCCGGTGCCATGGGGCCTCGCGCCGTGACGTGGCGCGGCGATGATGGCCGCTCGCCCAAAGCCCTGACATGGGAGGTCCTGACATGACGCGTGACCATGCCTATTACGCCCGGGCGCTGGAGGGGCGGCGGTTGCCGGTGGCCTTCGCGGATGTGGACCTGCTGGGTGAGAACGCGGCGGCGCTGGTGCAGCGCGCGGGCGGCCTGCCGGTGCGCCTGGCCACGAAGTCGGTGCGGTGCGTGGCGCTGCTGCGGCGGGTGCTCGACGGGCATCCCGGCTTCCAGGGCCTCATGTGCTTCAGCGCCGATGAGGCCGTGCGGCTGCGCGAGCGCGGCTTTACGGACCTGCTCATGGGCTACCCCATCGTGGATCCGGAGGCCCTGGCGGAGCTGTGCCGTGCGCCCGCGCCGGTGACGCTGATGGTGGACTGCCAGGAGCACGTGGCGCTCGCGGCCCGGGCGGCGCGGCGTCAGGGCACGCGAGTCCCCCTGTGCCTGGACGTGGACCTGTCGGTGGACCTGCCGGGGCTGCGCTTCGGGGTGCACCGCTCCCCGGTGCGCACGTCCGAGGACGCGTTGGCGGTGGCGCGGGGCATCGCGGCGGAAGGGGACGTCTTCCTCGCGGGCGTCATGGGCTACGAGGCGCAGCTCGCGGGCGTGCCGGACGCGGCGCCGCACGCGCGGGCGAAGAACCTGGCCATCCGCGCGCTCAAGCGGGCCTCGGTCGGTCCGGTGCGCACGCGAAGGCAGTCGGTGGTGGCGGCGCTGAAGGACGCGGGCTTCCCGGTGCGCTTCGTGAACGGCGGCGGCACCGGCAGCCTGGAGACCACGCGCGAGGACACGAGCGTCACCGAACTCACGGCGGGCAGCGGCCTGTATTCCCCCGCGCTCTTCGACGGCTATCGCGGCTTCCACCACCTGCCCGCGGTGGCGTTCGCCATCCCCGTCACGCGCCGTCCCGGCCCGGGCATTTTCACGCTGCAGGGCGGTGGCTACGTGGCCTCCGGCGCGGCGGGCGCGGACAAGCTGCCCGTGCCCTACCTGCCCGAGGGCGCGAAGCTGCTGCCCCTGGAGGGTGCGGGCGAGGTGCAGACGCCCATCGCGTACGCGGGGCCGGTGCCCCTGCCGCTGGGCGCGCCCGTGTTCTTCCGGCACGCGAAGGCGGGCGAAATCTGCGAGCACTTCCGCACGCTCCTGCTCATCTCCGAGGGCCGCGTGGTGGACGAAGTCCCGACCTACCGGGGCGACTGGGGATGACGGCATGGCGTCCGTGACGGCGAAGACGAAGACGTGGCGCAACTGGTCCGGCGCGGTGGTGGCCCACCCGTCGGAGTTCCTCCAACCGGACTCGGTGGACGCGCTGAAGGCCGCGCTCCGCGACGCGGGAGGGAGGGGCCGCACCGTGCGGGTGGTGGGCAGCGGCCACTCGTTCCCGCCGCTGTGCGCGACGGACGAGACGATGGTGTCGCTCGGCGCCCTGTCCGGGGTGGAGGCGGTGGACGCCTCCGCGCGCGAGGCCACCGTGTGGGCCGGCACGAACCTGCGCGAGCTGGGAACGCTGCTCGCGTCGCACGGCCTGGCGATGGAGAACCTGGGCGACATCAACAAGCAATCGCTCGGGGGCGCGCTGGGCACGGGCACGCACGGCACGGGCGTGGGACTGGGCATCCTCTCCACGCAGGCGAAGGCCATCACGCTCGTCACCGCCAGCGGCGAGGAGGTGACGGGTTCGGAGGACAAGGCGCCGGAATTGCTCCAGGCGGCCCGCGTGTCGCTGGGGGCGCTGGGCGTGGTGACGCGCGTGCGACTGCGGCTCTTGCCCGCGTACCGGCTGCGGCTGACGCGGCGGAACCTGGGGCTGGAGGAGTGTCTCTCCGGCCTGGATGAAGCGCGCTCGCGCCACCGGCACTACGAGTTCTTCTGGTTCCCCCACTCGGACCGGGTGATGACGAAGGCGATGGACCTCACGGACGAGGCCCCGCACGGGGTGGGCGTGGGGCGCTGGCTCAACGAGATGGTGATGGAGAACGCCGTTTTTGGCGCGGTGAGCCGCGCGTGCCGGATGAACCCCGCGTGGTGCGCGCCGGTGAGCCGGCTGTCGGCGAAGCTGGCGTCGGAGGGGGTGCTGGCGGGGCAGAGCCACACGTTGTTCGCCACGCCGCGCCTCGTGCGCTTCCAGGAGATGGAGTACGGCGTGCCGGTGGAGCGGGGTCCGGACTGCCTGCGCGAGCTGTCTGAATACATCACGCGCGAGAAGCTGCCCGTGCACTTCCCGGTGGAGTACCGCTTCGTGCGCGGGGACGACGTGTTCCTGAGTCCGGCGCACGGCGGGGACCGGGCGTTCATCGCGGTGCACCAGTACCAGGGCATGCCCCTGGAGCCGTACTTCTCCGGCGCGGAGGCCATCTTCCGCAACCACGGCGGCCGGCCGCACTGGGGCAAGCTGCACACGCAGACGGCGGCGACGTTGAAACACCTGTATCCGCGCTGGGACGACTTCCAGCGGGTGCGCGAGCAACTGGACCCGGAGGGACGGTTCCTCAATCCCTATCTGCGACGTCTCTTCGTGGAGGAGCGGCCCGCACGTGCGCGGAGTGAATCCGAGAACGCACGGCTCGCGTAGCACCGGCGCGCCTGACGCGCACGGGCGCGAAATCCGCGACGCACCCTGATACATCCGTTTCGCGCCTGACGCGCGAGGTCATCCTCCAAGCCGCTGATAATGCACCCGTCCCCAGCCGGCATGCGGTTGGCTAGGGATGGGCCGCGCAGGACGCGGTGATGACCTCCGAGGGGGATGGATGCGGATGGAGCGTTCGTGGAAACGCGTGGTGATGGTGTCGATGTTGATGCTCGCGGTGGGCTGTCGCACGCCTGTCGGAGGCCTCAGGGCCGCGGGGGCGTCGGACTCGGGCAACTCCAGCGCGGGGGATGCGAGCAAGTCGGACTCGGGCAACTCCAGCCAGGGGGATTCGAGCAAGTCCGACTCGGGCAACTCCAGCGGCGGAGACTCGAGCCGGTCCGGGTCCAGTGGCGATTCGAGCGAGTCGGGGACGGGGGACTCCAGCGGCGGGGATTCGAGCCGGTCCGAGTCCAGCGGCACCAGTGAGCAAGGGTCGAGCCACTCGGACTCCAGTGACTCCAGCGACTCCACCGACTCGGACTCGGGCAACTCCAGCGAGTCGGATTCGGGCAGCTCCCGCGAGGGCCACGCCAGCCACTCGGAGTCGAGCGAGGGCAGCAACTCGGACACCAGCAAGTCGAGCCAGGCGGACCAGGGCGAGGACTCCAGCTCGCGGAGCGGGAGCAGCAACGAGCGGGGAAACCAGCTGCTGAGCACCGCCGCGGTGGCCCTGACGGTGCTGGGCCTGGGCGTCGTCATCTGGCAGGTGCAGGAGCACTCGGAGCGGCGCAAGGGGTTCAAGCCCTCACCGAGTGAGGTGGGGCGCGCGGCCCAGGTGTACTTGCGCGCGCGCACGTACCAGCTTCGCGAGGACCTGGCCCTGGGCGCGGGCCCGACGGTGGAGGACCTGGCCCAGGCGGCGCGCATCCGCCGTGAGAACCTGGATGTCTTTGGCCGGCTGCTGCGCTCGCACCGCCAGGAGCTGCTGGCGCTGGCGGAGGCGAAGGCCCTGACGCCCGACCGGGCCCGCGAGTGGCTGGAGCGGGTGGGGGAGCTGGCGCGCACCGAACCGCGGCTCGAAGAAGACCGTCAGGCGTTCCTCCTGCGGCAGGAAGGGGAGGCCCCGGCGGCCGAGGTCACCCGTTGAGGCCCCGCGAAGCGCGGGGGGCGTCCGTGCTGTGGATGGGCCTGGTGGTCCTGTTGACGCTGCCCGTCGGAGCCAGGGCCCAGGAGCCGTCACAGGCCGCCAACGAAGCGCCGGACGCGGAGCTGAACCTGCCGTCCCGCGTGGCCGCGCTGGAGGCCACCACGGGCATCACCTTGCGCGACGCCGCGGCGCGGGATGCCGGGCTGATCTCCGACGTGGAAGCGGGCCTCGCCGCCCTGCCTCCCGCGATGCGCCGTCCTCCCGGAGGCCGTCTGGAGTTCGTGCTCCATCCGGAGCCCGCGCCGCTGGGCCTGGGCGACGGCTCCGAGGCCCGTCCCGACTGGTCCGGGGACCGCGAGCAGTTCCACCTCTACCGCTACGCCCCCACGCAGGAGCGCCGCGCCACCCTGCGCCTGTCACGCCTCACGGAAGTGGAGGCCGAACACCTGTGGCGCCGCCGGGCCGTGGTGCACGCCGTGATGCAGCGCTGGGACGACGCGAAGCGCTGGAGCCGGCGTCGGCAGTGGCGCCGGCTGGACGGGTGGATCCTCCCCTTCGAGCGGCCCCTGACGTGGAAGGAATCCGCGAGCATCACCTACGCCGGAGCCTTCAGCCGCGCGCGAGGCCAGGTCAGCGCCTCGCTGGACCTCGTCACCTTCGCGGAAGAACTCTTCATCCCCGCCGAGTCCCTGCGCGCGGACGCGCTGCCCGTGGATGATCAGGTGCGCTGCCAGGAGCTGTCCAAGGCGCGCGCCCTGTCGGAGTTCCTCGCGCAAGCGCACCTGGGCGACCTGCCCGGACGCGGTGACTGCCCGGCCTTCGACGCCTGGGCGGAGGCGGACGCGCTGTCCCACCTGGAGGTCCTGCTGGTCGCGGCCACGGGCCGGCAGCCCCAATCCCTCTTCGGCCACATCCTCCTGCGTCCGGTGTGGCGCGAGGGCACCGTGGTGCAGGGCCCCGGCTTCGAGCGCGTGGTGCAACTGGTGGCCCTCACCGGCCTGGAGTCGAAGGGCCTGGGCTACCTGGTGAAGGGCATGACGGGTGGCTACAGCACCGTCTTCCTCACCGGCACCCTGGGCGCCATCGCCCACGAATCGCTGGAGCTGGAGCAGCGCACCATCCGCCGCTTCCGGTTGAACCTCACGCCCGGCGAAGCCCGGCGCATGCTGGAGCGCACCTGGGAACTCGAGCGGCGCGGCTACCTGGGCTACTACTTCTTCACCGACAACTGCGCCGCCGCGCTCCTCTTCCTCCTCAACGGAGCGCTGGAGGACGACCGTCACGTGCGAGCCCCCGGCACGCTGTGGGTGCTGCCCACCGCCACGCTGGACACGCTGGCGAAGACCGAAGTGGTGGACGCGAACGGACGCGCGGTGTCGCTCCTGGAGCACGTCCCGGACGCCTTTGAATCCACCGGCGACCGCGCCCGACGCGCCCTCACGGAACAGGAGCAGCTCCTCACGAAGCTCGCCACCCTGCTTCCATCTCAGGCCCTCGCGCCCCTGCGCGGCGTGCACCGCCTCCTCCAGTCCGCCGAACCCGACATGCGCCGCGACGGTTACGAACACCTGACGCACGCGGTGACGACGGCGCTGGACTCCGCCCGCCCTACGTCACGCGCGGAGGTGCGCGAAGCCCTGCACGCGTACGTCGCGCACGCGGTGCGAGTGGAGCGCGCGGCGGTGGACCGGGCGGAAGCGGAGAAGCTGACCATCGACCGCGAGCGCCTCCTCGCACTCGACCTGAAGGAGGGCAAGGCCGCCGATGGCGCGCTCGACCGGCAGCGCCTCTTCGAGCGCGAGGATGGCCTGCAGCGAAAGCTCGCGGTGCTGGACCGCACGGCGGTGCTCCAGCAGGCGCTGGACGCGGCCACCAAGCGCCCGCCCACGCCGGAGGAACTCAAGGCCCTGGTGCGCGCGGAACGCACCGAGGCCGCCTTCGCCGCCGCCACCGACGCGCAGGGCCTGCTCAACGACGGACCGCTGGCGGACGTGGATCCGCGCGCGTTCCTCGCCCGGGACCAAGCGCGCAAGACGGAAGGGGAGGCCACCTGGGCTCGGGGCGCCCTGCGCGAATCCGGCGCGTCCCGCACGGTGGTGAGCGCGGGCATGGACTTCCCGGGCGTGGGGGACGCCAGGCCCGTGGTGAGCCTGCGCACCTCCGCGATGAACGAAGCGCTGGGGGACGCGCGGCTGCATGGCTTCCAGTCCAGCAGCGAGCTGCGCGTGCTGGACGGGGAACTCTCCGTGGAGCCGCGCTGGGGCGTGCCGCGCATCCTCGGCTCGCGCCTGACGCTGGTGGGCTACCGCACGCTGCTTCCGGAGCTGCCCCAGCAGCAACGCTCGGTCTCGGACGCACTGGGCTGGGGCGCGGAGGCGGGGATGTCCACGGACTCCGAACGCCTGCTGCCCTACCGGATGTCGGTGCAGGCGGAGGCGCTGGGCGTGGTGGCGTCGTCGGAGCGCTTCGACACCTTCCTCGCGGTGGGCCTGGGCGCGCGGGCGACCATGGACTGGAGCGCGTTCCAGAACGCTCCCGCCGTGGGCCCCCGTCTGTCGTTGTCCCACCGCGCGGGCCTGCCCGGACCGGGCGGAAGCGCGCTGCGGTTGGAGGCCGCGTACGTGCCCGCGTGGCGCGCGGGCACCACGTCAGGCTTCACGCACGAGGCGGACGCGACGCTCCAGGTGGAGTGGTACCTGGGGCGCGTCGCCCATTGGAGCGTGCTGCTCACTCCCCGCGCACAGGTCCACTGGGAGGGACGACTCGCGTCGTGGTCAGGTCCCGCGAATAATCGTGCGAGCCTTCCGGAAGGATGGGCGCGACGTCGCCTTGCGCTAGGAGTGGAGCTCCGCTGACGCGCGGGACGGTGATGACGGGGACCTCGCCGCTGAAGATGGGCCGGCTGGCGGCACCGGAGATGGCGCCCACGAACACCCCGATGGCGTGCAGGACGCTCCACGTCGTGAAGCCCAGTCCGGAGAAGATGCGCACGCTGCCCACGCCGAAGACGTAGAAGAGCGTGTAGAGCACGCCGGGCACCACGATGGCCGTGGCGAGCGCGGCCCCCAGCGCACGGCGCGGCTTGCCCGCGTGGAAGCCGCCAAACACGCCCGCCAGCATGCCGTTGACCAGCGGCGCGAAGAAGGTGGCGAGGCTGATGAGCACCATCGTCACCACGCTCACCTTGAACCGGTTGTGCTTCCAATCAATGTGGCTGTGCACCACCCGGGTGTTCGCCGGGTGGCTCTCATACTCCAGCGTCTCGTTGGGCAGCGGCGGCAGGCGATGCGAGGGACTCTGGCGTTCAGGGGCGTCCGTATAGGTCTCATCCATGGGGCGTTGGCCTCCGTGCGGGCGGGGGAAGGACGGTGCCCGGACAGGGTTTGAGATGGTGCTGGAAGCGGGCAGGTGGAAGGGCTGACGGCTCCTCCGGACCCCGAGAGGAAGGGCGCCCGCCGCGCCTGCCCGCCGGGAATTTCCCCAACGCGGCGTGGGGTGGCTGCCGCACGCGGGGGCCGTGACGCATCGGAGACTTGGCGCCCGGCGGCTGGCGGCTATGCTGCCGCGCCTCTGCCGTACCGCTTCCCAGCCTGGATGGACCCCATGAGCCTTCGCCGCAACCTGCTGACCGTCGCCCTCCTCTCCACCGCGCTGCTGTCGGCGTGCTCGCTCTCGCTGCGCCCGCGCTACAAGGACCTGATCCAGACGGCGGGCACCACCACGCAGCTCACCGAGGATCAGCTCGTGGTCCTGCGCGTGGTGGACTCACAGACGGGGCAGCCGGTGAAGGGCGCCAAGGTGGGCGGCGGTGAGTTCCGCAACCGCCTCAGCGCCATCAGCGACGAGAACGGCGAGGTGACCCTCAAGGTCAACCAGGCCCTGCTGACCGAGAACCCCCTGGTGGAGGTCGTGCTGCCCAAGGGCGTGCGCCACTACAAGCTCCAGGTGGTGCCCTCCGGTGAGTCCCCCGCCCCCGGAGGCGAGCCGGTCGTCGCCCCGCCCAGCAT
>NZ_RAWD01000193.1:0-18888 GCF_003612065.1 Corallococcus sp. CA047B | reverse complement strand
GGCCCAGGGCCCTGTCCAGACGCCGGGACCCGAAGCGGCTGACCCCTCGCCGGGTACCCAGGCACCGACGGAGGCTCCTACCGCGGAAGCCCCCACCCCGGCGGCCCCTGCGGCGAGCCCCTGGTCGCGCTCGCTGGGCGGCCCGCAGGACGACACCGGCTCCGGCCTGGCGGTGGGGCGGGGCGGGGACGTGCTGTGGGTGACGTCCGGCACGCCTCGGTCGGATGAGGACCGGGACACGGTGGACGGCGAGCGGCGCGTGCTGACGCTGGCGCGCTACGCGGCGGATGGGACCCGGGCCTGGGCGAAGGAGTTCGAGCGCAACCGCCTGTCGGACCTGCGCGTGGCGGGCTCCACGGGCGCGGACGGCGCGGTGTTCCTGTCCGGCAACGCGTTCCTGTACCCAGCGGACTTCGGGTTGGGTGAGGCGCAGGATGGCTTCCTGGTGAAGTTCTTCGCGGACGGCGCGCCCGAGTGGCAGCGCCGCGTGGGGCAGAAGGTCTACGCGGTGGTGGCGGACGCGGCCGGTGGCGTGGTGGCCCTGGGCGAGGAGTGGACGACGGAGGCCCACACCCCGCAGCTGGTGCGCTACGCGGCGGACGGTGCGGTGCGCTGGACGCGGACGTTCGACGGCGCGGCGGAGGGCACGCTGCTTTCGGCGGTGGCGCTGTCGGCGACGGGCACGTCGGTGGTCGCGGGGCGCCTGGTGGGGCCGGTGACGCTGGACGGGCGCACGTTCGACGCGGAGGGCACGGGCGGCTTCGTGGTGCTCGCGTTCAACGCGGACGGGGCGCTGACGTGGGGCCGCGAGGTTCCGGGTGTGAACGGGCGCGTGGGTTCCGTGTCGGTGGGCGCGGATGGCACCGTGGCGGTGGCGGGCGAAGCGGTGGGCCTGCTGGTGTGGAACGGGACGACGCTGGATGAGGGCGGGCCGTTCGTGCTCACCGCGACGGCGGACGGACAGGAGCAGTGGGCGAAGCAGCCCACGTGCGGTTCGGCGTCGGTGGGCACGGTGGCCGCGGTGGAGTCCACGGGGCCGGTGGCGGTGGCATGCGGCAACACGCTGACGCGCTACGCGGCGGACGGGGCGCTGCTGGGCGCGAACACGCTGGCGCCGGAGGCCTGCACCAGCGGGACGTGCTCGCTGGCGACGACGACGCTGGTCGCACTGCCGGACGCGGGGCTGGTGGTGTCCGGCTGGCAGCGCGATGGCGCGGGTGCTGCGTGGAACCAGGATGCGTTCCTGCGGCTCGTGACGCCGTGACGCCAACGATAAAGAGTTGGTTGAGTGCGCACTTTATTGGGAGCAGGGATATCTCAATTTTCGCGAATACGAAGTAGCGCCTGCCGTTTTCCTTTTGCTGGGAGGAATTCGATTTCACGAGTCGTGGCGGCAAGACCTCGGATTCTGAACTCGTTAAGTCCCGCCGTGCGCGCCCGCTGCTGTAGCACGATCAAGTCGAGTTCCTTGCTGACCGTACATTCATGCAGCATCCATTCTTTTTCGGGGATGTTCACCTCGCCCCCCTCAAGGAACTCAAAGATGCCATCTCCGAGCCTCCGGAACAGGTCGCTCCGCGTTCTTAGCGCGGCGACAACATTTTGTAGAGGGACACTTCGACTGAGAAGCGCGTGAACATCGGAGCTATGCAGGGCTCGGCCATTCTCCGCGAACACTGCCTTAATGGCCTCAAGAGTGTTATTGAAGCCGTCGCCGTAACCAACGAGTCGATATGTCCCCCGTCTTCCTGCATGTTCGAAATGCACACCCGGATTGCGTGTCACAAGGGCAATCGCATCGCGTGGGGTGAATTGGCCGAAGTCATCGGGATTCACTTGCGCTGCGGCTTTCCCCATCTGCGACGCATGCCACTCAGGGAATCCTGAGGCCGCAAGCGTTTCTGCGATGGATTCGAACTGGTGCGCCATTGTCCAGTTGCCGAATGCCAGTGAGCCGTTACTCGTAAAGTATACGAGTTCAGGCAGTAGCAATGTGAGTCCATGTAATTCTGATGCCGAGACTCCAAGAATGGTTGCTGCTGTTTCTGGAGAGGAGTATCCAATGTTGCGACTGTTGTTTCGGACTGTCTCTTCTATGCTGTCTAGTCGCTTTTTGTTTACTATGAGGCGTAGTCGCTCGGATGGGGCCCTGACTTCCAATCGGTGGCGCCAAATTTTCTCAGCAATTCCGACTGCGATAGGTAGTCCTTCTGCCTCCATTTGGGTGACAGTTACTGCTAAATAGACTGCCGATTTTACTGGTTCGAGCCATTTCAACATTGAGGTGGTAGCTTCGCTAGCAAGCTGAACAGAGGTCTTGACGGCATGTGCTTCGATCTGTTCTGCGCGCTGGCGGGTGACGCGGAGCGACTCACCGACTTGCTCAAGCGTTCGTCCCGATAGGTTGCGTTCAACAAGAACGTACCAGTCTCGAGCGTCCAGTTTGTTGCGAATCTCCGCAATCCAGAGCGGGATTTGTAAGGCGGATGTCGCAACAGGTTCGGGAGGTAGATTGCGGAGAAGCCCTGCAAGAATAGGTGTCCATTCTGCTGGCATTGGACGGTCGTCGTATAGAAAGTCTACTGCTTTGTCAGAAGCTGACTCTTCATTTTGAGTCGAAGAGGGAGGCGCTATGTGGACGTCTGCGGCACTTGGCTGAAAAATCCAGGTGCCCTCCAGGTCCGGGGCTCTGACTGGTTGTGCGAGCCCGCTTGAATCAATGCGCCGTAGTCGATCTCGCATTGCTTCGATCCAGTCGCGATCAATGGGACGAGATTGCGAGAACCATGCTTCAAGTTGTTGCTCAAGAATCTCAACGGAAATGGAGGCATCCGTCTGGAACATGAGTTCCAGATTTGTGGTCTCGCCTGCGCTAGTGAGATTCGCAGAGCCGACTATTGCACGACAGCCATCTGCGATGAATGCCTTTGCATGTAGATTTCTTGCGAGTCGGACATCGGCGAACCCGATTAGTTGGTCGAATGCGTCTAAGTCGCTAGCTCCTGTGAGGAAATCTTCGAGAGAGCCCCGTGTTATTACTCGCCAAGTGCTTGATTCAGAGCGAGCACTGGTAAGTCGCGCTACAGGTTCCCGCTTGATCCATGGGGAACACACCCAGAAGTCTCGAAATGCTGAACGGGCCAATTCGGTTAGCGCTGAGCCATGAGGTGGGGTGATAAATTTCATTGTATGTTCTCTGGTTGATTGTGAACGGCCGGTTTGGAACAAGTGTCGTGACTTGTTTGTTGATTAGGCCGTCGCCGTGCCCAGCTTGAGGTCCTGGTTCAGCCCCGCGTCCCTGCGCACGCGCCAGATGTACTGGTCCAGGAAGTAGTGGTGCAGCGCGAAGCCCCAGATGAACCCCTCCATGAAGTCGCGCAGCGTGAGCCCCGAGCCTCCCAGCGCCACCTTCGTGTCGAACGCGCCGCAGCCCGGATGCACGCCCATGCCGCAGCCCAGCGTCCGGTACGCCACCGTGAACGCGAGCCCGCACAGCGCGTAGATGATGAACCGCTGGCTCACCCTCGGCGCCCAGCCGAACGCCGCTCGGTCCACGCCGTCCGCGTGGTAGCGGTTGCGGTGAAAGAACCAGACGATGCCGTGGTACTGCACGTTGTGGAACGCCGTCACCGCCACGGTGAACATCAGGAAGTCCATTCGCCGCGACACCGACGGCCAGAACACCAGCGACGTCAGCCCCAGCGCCGCGCCCAGCATCAACAGCTTCGGCCCGTTCACCCCGCGCCCCGTGCGCCAGCGCCACACCTGCCGGACCGCGAGCACCCCCACCACCGCGAGCACCAGCGCGAAGCATGCGTGCGCCGCCGCCGTTTCCCACGTCGGCTCCGCGGGCAGGCCCAACCGCCGCCGCGCTCCCGGGTGCGTCAGCGCGAACGCCACGAACGGCGCGAGCAGCCCCACGTACAACGTCAGGCTGTCCAGCCGCCGGTCCCACGCGTCCTTCTCCCCGGCCTTGCGCTGGTAGAGCACCATGATGCCGTAGTGCTGCCGCACCACGTGCCAGTACGCCCAGAGCGCCGCCAGCGTCACGAACACCGCGAACGGCCAGCGCTGCCCCAGCAGCACGGAGAGCCCGAACACCGCCGGCCCCGCCGCGAACCAGCCCAGGCTGCCCCACAACAGCCGCGCCCGCGCCTCCCGCTCGCGCGCGTCCAGGTACGTGCGCGACACCGTCGCGAACAGGTGCGGCCCGTCCAGCAACAACACCCACGCCCACCACAGCGGCGGCCCGCTCACGCCTCCGAACACGTGCAGCGCCATCAGCGCCAGGCTCGCGCCCAGCCCTCCCACCGTGGAGAGCAGGTCATGCCGTCGGTCCACCAACCACCGTGCGTGGAGGGGGACCGGAGCGAACTGGGGAATCGCTTGCATCGGGGGACTCCCGTCCGGCGGAACCGGACTTCCTCGTTCAGGAAACGAAGTCCCAGGATAGCCGGGACATACAGGTAAGTCGTAAGCGCACCTGGGCTCCCGGAGGGATGGTGGACGGCCGACCGAGAGACCAGAACCCCCTTGAGGGAAAGGCCCTGTGCCGCGACAGTGCCGACCCATGGATCAAGGTCGGCGTACCACGGACCGCAAGTCGGTCGGTCTGTTGGTGAAGCTCAAGCATGAGTCCGTGGGGAGCTTCACCGAGGAGTTCGCCACCAACCTCAGTCCGGGCGGCATGTTCATCCGCTCGCGCACGCCGCAGCCGGTGGGCACGCCCGTGCGTTTCGAGGTGCAGATCGCCAACGGTGTGCGCGTGCTCCAGGGCAGCGCCACCGTGCGTTGGGTGCGCGAGGTGAACGACCCCGCCGGTCCTCCGGGCATGGGGTTGCAGTTCCTGGAGCTGGACACGGCGAGCCGCGCGCTCGTGGAGCTGATGCTCCAGCGCAAGCCGGTGGCCGGGGCCGCGCCGGTGGCTGCCGTGGCGCCGCTGCCGTCCATCGCGCCCATTGTCGCGCCCGTCGCCGCCGCACCGCGCCCCGCCGCTCCGCAGCGCCCCGCCGTGGTCGTGCCCCCCGTTGCGCCTCCGCGTTCCGCGCCGCAGGCCCCGGGCGGGGTCGCGCTCGATTCGCTCTTCGACGACATCGAGGCGCCCGCGAGCGCGCCTCCTCCGGCGGATGAGCCGTTCTCTTTCGGATCTCCGGACGAGCCGTTCTCGCTGGGGTCTCCCGAGGACGAGGACAGCCTTCCGCTGGCGGACACGTCCAACGACGTGGACATCCCGCTGGATGAGCTCATCGCGGGCACGCCGCCGCCCACCGTGCAGGGTGTGCTGACGGACGGTGATGAACCCCTGCCCGGGCTCGATTTCGAGTTCGAGGTTCCGATAGGCGATGCGCCCATCGCGATGGGTGAGCCGCTCGACGAGGCGCCCATCGACATGGGCTTCTCGGTGGAGGATGACGGATCGTCCCCGGCCTCCGGTGACGCCGGCGGGTTCGAGCTGGACATGTCCGATGCGTTCGAGCCCGCGCCGCCTCGCGTCGCGCCGGCTCAGCCCGTCGCACCGCCGCCCGCGGTGAGGCCCCCGCCGCCGCCCGTGGCTTCGCTCCAGACGTCCGGTGGCAGCACCGAGTTCGAGCTGGACATGTCCATGGACGACGGCCCGCTGGAGCTGGCGCGCGAGCCCGCGTCCTCGCCCGGACGTCACCGGCCCATGCCGCTGGGGCGCGAGCCCGCGTCCTCGCCCGGACGTTCCGGTGCGCCGGGTCTGGGACGTGAGCCCGGCTCCGCCGCCGGACGTGCGGCCGTGCCGGGACTGGGACGTGAACCCGTGTCTTCAACGGGTCGTCCTGGTGCGCCGGGACTGGGACGTGAACCCGTGTCTTCAACGGGTCGTCCTGGTGCTCCGGGACTGGGACGTGAGCCCGTGTCTTCAACGGGCCGTCCGGGTGCTCCGGGACTGGGACGTGAGCCCGGCTCCGCCGCT
Organism: Corallococcus sp. CA047B; assembly: GCF_003612065.1. Classification (NCBI taxonomy): domain Bacteria; kingdom Pseudomonadati; phylum Myxococcota; class Myxococcia; order Myxococcales; family Myxococcaceae; genus Corallococcus; species Corallococcus sp. CA047B. Next base: position 12,950 of record NZ_RAWD01000193.1, on the reverse strand, counting down.
GGACGCTCGGTGGCTCCGGAGATGTCCCTGGAGCCCGGGTCCTTCGGTGGCCGTCCCGCCGCACCGGGGCTGGGACGTGAGCCGGTGTCCACGACGGGGCGCCCGGCCGCGCCGGGACTCGGGCGCGAGCCCGGCTCCGCCGCCGGTCGTCCCGGTGCGCAGGAGCTGTCTCGCGAGCCCGGATCCGTTGCTGGACGTGGGGCTCCCGGCTTGTCGCGTGAGCCTGCGTCCTCGGCAGGTCGCACCGCCGCGCCGGGACTGGGGCGCGAACCCGGCTCCGCCGCAGGACGCCCGGGTGCACCGGAGATGTCCCTCGAGCCCGGCTCCTTCGGCGGCCGTCCCGCCGCTCCGGGACTGGGACGTGAGCCCGGGTCCGTCGCCGGTCGTTCCCCAGCGCCGGGGCTGGGACGTGAGCCCGGCTCCGCCGCAGGGCGCCCGGGTGCGCCGGAGCTGTCGCGTGAGCCCGCGTCCGCGACGGGCCGCTCCATCGCGCCGCCCATCCAGCCCCTGACTCCGCCCGCGCCCACGAAGGGCTCCGGAGGCAGCACCGAGTTCGACTTCGACTTCTCCATGGACGAGGCCCCGCTGGAGCTGGCGCGCGAGCCCGTGTCCTCCGGGGGCCGTCCCGCCGCGCGGCCCGTTCCTCCACCGCCGCAGGCGCGACCCGACGTGCTTCCTCCGTCCGTGCGTCAGGCCCCTCCGGCCCCTGTCGCCCCGAGCGCCCCCGCGATGCTGGCGCCCGCCGCCGCGCCGACCGCTCCCGCGCCACCGCCGGCCCTGGACGCCAACGGTCAGGTGCGCCCCATCTACCTCACGCCGCCGCAGACGCTGGCCGGCACGGGGCCGGTCATCGGCATCGACCTGGGCACCACCAACTCCTGCGTGGCGCTCCTGTCCAACGGCCGCCCCATCGTCCTGCGCTCGCGCGAGGGCTACAACACCATCCCCTCTGTCATCTCGCTGAACGCGCAGAACAAGCTGCTCGTCAGCCACCGCGCGAAGAACCAGTTGGTCCTGCGGCCCACGCACACCATCTACGGCGCCAAGCGCCTCGTGGGCCGTCCCTACGACAGCGCCGTGGTGAAGCAGGTGCGCGAGCGCTTCCACTACGAAATCACCCCCGACGCCGCCGGCCGCGCCGCCGTGCGCCTGGGCAACGACGTGCTGTCGCTGGAAGAGGTGCAGGGCATCATCCTGCGCGAGTGCAAGGAGATGGCCGAAACCCACCTCAACCAGAAGGTGGAGCGCGCGGTGGTGACGGTGCCGGCCTACTACTCCGAGCCCCAGCGTGAAGCGGTCCGCAAGGCCGGCAACATGGCGGGCCTCAAGGTGGAGCGCATCCTCAACGAGCCCACGTCCGCGGCGCTCGCGTACGGCCTCAACCGCGAACTCAACAAGAAGGTGCTCGTCTACGACCTGGGCGGCGGCACCTTCGACGCGACCATCCTGCGCATCGAGAAGAACGTCTTCGAGGTGCTGGGCACCGGCGGCGACATCTTCCTGGGCGGTATCGACTTCGACAACCTCATCGTCGACTTCCTCCTGGAGCGCTTCCAGGAGAAGGAAGGCATCGCGTTCAACGGAGACGGCATCGCCCTGTCGCGCGTGGGCGACGCCGCCGAGCGCGCCAAGATGGGCCTGTCCGAGCGCAGCACCTTCGAGGTCCACATCCCCATGTTGATGATGGACGACTCGGGCAAGCCCCGGGACCTGCGCGTGATGATGTCGCGCCAGGACCTGGAGAAGATCTGCGACCCGCTGCTCAACCGCACCATCGACGTGGTGCGCGACGTGCTCCTGGACTCGAAGCTGCGCGCGGCCGACGTGGACGACATCATCCTCGTGGGTGGCATGAGCCGCATGCCGCTGGTGCGCGAGAAGTTGAAGGGCCTCTTCGGCAAGAACGCCCAGGCGAGCGTCAACGCGGACGAAGCGGTGGCGCTGGGCGCGGCGCTGTACTCGGGTTCGGTGGACAAGGTGAGCAGCGTGGTGCTCATCGACGTGCTGCCCATGACCATCGGCGTGGCCATGCCCGGTGGCGGCTTCAAGCGCGTCATCGAGCGCAACAGCCCGCTGCCCGCGCAGCGCTCGTTCGCCATCAGCACGTCGCAGGACAACGAAGAGCGGATGGAGCTGTCCATCTTCCAGGGCGAGGACAACCACATCTCCGCCAACGAGTACCTGGGCACCGTGCGCGTGGAGGGACTGCCGCGTGGCCCCAAGGGCTCCGTGCGCGTGGCCGTCACGCTCAAGCTGGACTCGGAATGCGTGCTGCACGTGGAGGCGCGCGAGTACTCGTCGCGCAAGGAAGTGAAGGCGACGCTCGCCACGCGCTACTCGCCGGAGGAACTGCAGAAGCAGCTCCAGGTGAGCAAGGAGGCGGTCAATGCCGCCGAGGAGCGCCGGGGCGCCGACCTCAAGGACCGCGCGGGCCGCTTCTGGGGGTTCGTGAAGAAGGCCCTGGGGCGCAAGTAGACTCCGGGCCATGACCGCCTCCGCCCCCCGCTACATGGCGCGCTTCCGTTGCATCGCGGAGGCGTGCGAGGACACCTGCTGCGCGGGGCTGACGGTGCCCATCAGCGAGTCCCGCTGGAGCCTGCTGCGCCAGAAGGTCGCGGGCGGCCCGGACGAAGCGCGGGTCACGGCGCTCATCACGCCCAACCCGGATGGCGCCACGGGCCAGCAGGCGGGCATCCTGGGCAAGCGCGCGGACGGACACTGCGCCTTCCTGGATGAGACGAAGCTGTGCTCGCTCCAGAGCAGGTACGGCGAAGCGGTGCTGCCGGACGGGTGCTCCGTGTTTCCGCGCGTGCTGACGCGCTGGGGTGCGCAGGTGGAGATGGCCGGGTCGCTCGCATGTCCGGAGACGGCGCGCCTGTGCCTGCTGGCGGAAGACGCGCTGGTGCGCGAACCCGTCCCCGAAGCGCAAGCCCTGCGCCCCCAGATGGCGCGACAGGTGGCCTCCGGCGCCGACGCATGGACGGCGCACGCGGACGTCGTGCGTGAGGCGATGCTGCGGCTGCTCGCACGCAGCGACGTGCCCTTCGCCGCGCGCCTGTACGCGCTGGGACGCATGGCGCTGGACCTGGGCGACTTCTACTTCCCGGGCACGACAGCGTTCACGGATGACGCGGCAAAGACGGCAGCCGCGAGCGATGCCACCCAGGAGCCCCTGCCCACCGCCGAAGCCCGGCTCGCGGACATCCTGCGCACCTACGACGCCACGGACACGCTGCACACCCTGCGCGACCAGCTCGAAGCGCTGGAGCTGCCCGGAGGCCCGTGGGCCGGCATCTGCGCCGCCGTGCTCCGCTCGCGCGAGGCCCAAGTCGGCAGTCAGCGCTACCTCTCGCTCGTGCGCGACGTGCGCGCATCCTACGGCGGCGCGGACACGGCCCCGGACGACGCGTGGCGACTCCACGTCACCCGCCGCGAAGCCCTGGCCTCCCTGCACGGGGAGCGCGTGCACCAGTACTTCCTGAACCACGCGCTCAACCACGTCCTGCGCCACCCGTTCACGGAGGCCCCGAGCCTCCTGAACGCCGTGTTCCTGCTCGTGCTGCGCGCCTCCGTGGTGCGCTACGTCCTGCTCGGGCACCCGGCGGTGGTGGCGCTGCTGGACACCCCCGGCACGCCGGTTGCCACCCTGGACGCCGCCGCCGTCGAGTCCTTCCAGCTCGTCGCCAAGCACGTCGAACAGGCGCCCCAGTTCCTGGACTTCGCGCAAGGGCTGGCCGGCGAGGGTCCGGAGACCTTCGCGCGGCTGCTCATCCTGGTGAAGGGCCTGTAGCGCCCGTCAGCCGCGGGGCTTCGCGCCCAGCTGCTCCATGGCCCGCTGGAACGCCGGGTACTCCTGCGCGCCCTGGATGGCCAGCTTCTCCCCCAGGATGAACGTGGGCACCGCGCGGATGCCCATCTCCTGGGCCTCGCGCACCGACGCCTCCACCACCGCCCGGTAGCGACCCGTCTCCACGGCGTGCTGCAACGCGTCCGGATCCAACCCCGCATCCACGCCCGCGCCGCGCAGCGTGTCCCACTGCCAGAGGTCCTGCCCCTCGCTCCAGTACCGGCGCAGCACCGCCGCATGGAACGCGGCCAGCTTTCCTTCCGACTTCGCGTACTCCGTCGCCTCGTGCGCCCGGCGCGTGGACGGGATGATGTCCCGGTGCACCATCTTCAGCCCCTCCCGGGCCGCGCGGACCTTGAGCGGGTTGTTGGGGTCCTTCATGCCCTCGCGCACGTACTCCGGCAGCGGCAACCCCTCTGGCGGCGTCTCCGGCCGCAGGAAGTAGGGGTGCCACTCCACCTGGATGTCGTAGTGCTGCTTGAGCTTTTCGACCTCGGCGAGGCCGACGTAGCACCAGGGACAGACGAAGTCGGACCAGACATGGATGACGACGGGCGTGGACATGGCCCTCCCCTAACATCGCCGCATCGCGCCAGCCACCCGACCCGCACATCCCACCCTTCGTGGGTGGACAGCGCCCCCCACTGGAGGCACGGTCGGGTTCCCTTTTCCCCAGGAGGAACCTCCTTGCCCCTGTCGCTTCTCGCGGCCCTGGCCCTCGGCGCCGCCCCGGCGTCCGCCCCCCGGCCGTTCAATCAGCAGGACCTGGTCACGCTGCGCCGGCTCAGCGGCCCGCGCGTGTCCCCGGACGGTCGTCAGATAGCCTTCGTCCTGCGCTCCACCGACCTGGAGGCCAACCGCGGTCGCACCGACCTGTGGCTCGTCAACCTGGACGGCACGAACCTGCGCCAGCTCACCGCCCACCCGGACAACGACAGTGAGCCGGTGTGGGCCCCCGACGGCAAGAGCCTCTTCTTCCTGTCCTCGCGCGGCGGCTCCTCCCAGGTGTGGCGCCTGCCCGTGGACGGAGGTGAGCCCCTACCCGTGACGAAGCTGTCACTGGACGTGAACAGCTTCGCGCTGTCCCGCGACGGCCAGCAGCTCGCCGTGGCGCTGGAGGTGTTCCCCGACTGCGCCACGCTCGACTGCAACACCCAGCGCGTGGACGCCGCCCAGAAGAAGAAGAACACCGGCCGCGCGTATGATCAGCTCTTCTTCCGCCACTGGGACACGTGGAAGGACGGCACGCGCTCGCACCTGTTCGTCGTCCCCGTGGCCGGCGGCACGCCCGTGGACGTGATGAAGGGCATGGACGCGGACGCGCCCAGCAAGCCCTTCGGTGGCGCGGAGGAGTTTACCTTCACGCCGGACGGCAAGGGCCTGGTCTTCGCCGCGCGCGACGCGGGCCGCACCGAGGCGTGGTCCACCGACCTGGACCTGTTCCTGTCGCCCATCGACGGCAAGTCGAAGCCGCGCAAGCTCACGGAGAAGAACCGCGCCACCGACACCAGCCCCGTGTTCAGCCCGGACGGCAAGACGCTCGCGTACGCGGCCATGTCACGCCCCGGTTACGAAGCGGACCGCTTCCGCGTCATCCTGCGGCAGTGGCCGAGCGGCCAGGAGCGCGTGCTCACCCAGGACTGGGACGCCTCCGTCAGCTCGCTCGCATGGAGCGCGGACGGCGCCACGCTCTACACCACCACCGGCGACGTGGGGCAGAACCCCGTGTACGCGCTGGACGTGGCCACCGGAAAGCCGCGCCGCCTCACGCAGGCGGGCAACGCGGAAGGAGCCCAGCCCGCGGCGGAAGGCCAGATTGTCTACGCGATGGATGACCTGGATTCGCCCGCGGACCTGTACGCGGCCAAGGCGGACGGCACCGGCGCGCGGCAGCTCACGCAGGTGAACAAGGAAGCCCTCGCGGGCCTCAGGTTCGGCGCCTTCGAACAGTTCGACTTCAAGGGCTGGAACGACGAGACGGTGCGCGCCTTCGTGGTGAAGCCCGTGGACTTCGACCCCAAGCGCCAGTACCCGCTGGCCTTCCTCATCCACGGCGGACCGCAGGGCAGCTTCGGCAACCACTTCCACTACCGGTGGAACCCGCAGGTGTACGCAGGGAGGGGCTACGTGTCGGTGATGGTCGACTTCCACGGCTCCAGCGGCTACGGCCAGGCCTTCACGGACTCCATTCGCGGTGACTGGGGCGGCAAGCCGCTGGTGGACCTGCAGAAGGGCCTGGACGCCGCGCTCCAGCGCTACCCCTTCATCCACAAGCAGAAGCGGTGCGCGCTGGGCGGCAGCTACGGCGGGTACATGATCAACTGGATCGCCGGCAACTGGCCGGACGGCTTCCAGTGCCTCGTGAACCACGACGGCAACCTGGACGAGCGCATGGCCTACTTCGACACGGAGGAGATCTGGTTCCCGGAGTGGGACCACGAAGGCACCCCGTGGGAGAACCCCCAGTCCTACGCGAAGCACAACCCGGTGGACCACGTGGCGAAGTGGAAGACGCCCATGCTCGTCATCCACGGCGGCAAGGACTACCGCGTGGTGGACACGCAGGGCATGTCCACCTTCACCGTCCTCCAGCGCCGAGGCATCCCGTCCCGCTTCCTCTACTTCCCGGACGAGAACCACTGGGTGCTCAAGCCGCAGAACAGCATCCAGTGGCACGACGAGGTGCTGGGCTGGTTGGACCGCTGGACGCGCAAGTAGCTTAAGCGGCGTCCCCCGAGGCCTCCGGGTCTCAGGGGATGCCGATGCAGTCGCCGATGCAGTTGGCGGCGACTTCCGCGCAGGTCCGGTCCGCCACGCACCGCGCGCACTCCGTGGTGCGCTCCTGCCGGCTCTCCTGCTCGCTCTCCCGCTCCTCTTCCCAGGCGCTGACCTTGTCGGCGCACTTGCCGGTGTCCAGGTCGGCGTCGATGCACTGCTTGCGCATTTCGCAGACGGCGTCGACGTCGTTGGAGCAACCGACGAGCAGAACGGCGAGACAGGAGGTCAGGGCAATCAGTCGTGACATGGCGCGGGACTATGCATGGAAGTGGTGCCTCCCGGAATGCGCTTCAGGAGGCACCCTTCGCTTCACGGCCTTGGCAGTGAAGTGAGCACGGAAAAATTGCGGAGCGGCCCACTACTTCGTCTTCGAGCCCCCGCCCATGGTGCCGCCCGTGGAGGAGCCGGTGCTGCCGTGGTTCATGGAGCCGTGGTCCATGGTGTCGCCGGAGCCGCCCACGCCCATGGCGCTGCTCAGCTTGCCGAGCGTGTCGTAGGCCATCTTGCGGTGCTGGGGCAGCTCCTGGGTGAGGCTGGTCAGCATGGTGGCCATCTCGCCCGTGGCGCCCATGCCCTGCTGCGCGGCCATCACCTTGCCGATGGCCATGTCATGCGCCGCCACCTGGCCGGCCATGTAACAGGAGTCGAACGGGGGGCCCTTGAGAACTTCGAGCTTCGCCGTGTCGGCCTTGGTCGCCGCCATCACCTTGCGCTCCATCTCGTCCATGGGCTTCGGCTCCGCCAGCTTCAGCTTCTTGCCCGTGGCGTAGGTCATGAGCTTCTGGTCGGCGTCCGTGTGCATCTTCATCATGTTGTCCGCGTAGCTCTTCACGTCCGGGTTCTGCGAGTTCTTCTGGGCCAGCTGCGCCTGGAGGATCTCCGTCTGGTTGATGTGGTGGAGGCGCTCCAGGAAGGCCTTCTCGTCCGAGGGCGCCATGAAGCCCTTGTATTCGAGCATGCCGCCCTTGGCGCCCATGGGCTTCGCCGCGGGCATGGTGCTGGGAGACGTGGCGCTCTGGGCCAGTGAGACGCCGCCGGTGAAGAGGACCGCGGCCAGGGTGATGCCGTGCAGGGTGCGCTTCATGGTGCTGCTCCTTGTGTGAGCCCCGGGTCAACCGAGGCGGGACGAATCGGTGGACCTGGGACCTCCAGGTCGCGCGGCGCACCTTGGTGCAGGGCGCGACAGGGGACCCAGGGGGTCGGAAGAGGGACGTGCGCCACCGCACGTTGCGCGGGCGGGCGGGTGCGGCAGTGGACACCGCACCTGTCCCCGGGACCGGGGGGAGGCGTTCAGTGCCGCACGGAACGCACGGAGGTCCGCGCCGGGCTTGAGGGCGGGCCTTGTTCAAAGATGCTGCCTGGGAACGCCATCCCGTTCTCCTCGTGCCCGGGAACGTGGGCATCCCGGAGCGACGGGGCTGGGTTGGGCGCGGTGCCCTGCCAGGCCGGCTGCCCGGCGGGGCGGCTACCTGCTGGTCCCTGAAGGCTCCGGTGCGGGCTTCGGCGCGGGCTTCGCGGGCGTGGAGGCCGGCTTCGGCGCATCCGGAGAGCTCGCGGGGACGTTCGTCTCCGACAGCTCGCCCTCGGCGCGCAGGAAGGCCTGGGCGGCGCGGTCCACGTCGTCGGGCTTGAGGCCGGTGAGGTTGGACGCGGCGCCGCGCGTGCGCGTGGCGAGCGCCGTCTCTCCCAGCGCCCCGTGGATGCGGGTGAGGGCCAGGTGGATCTCCGGGTCGAACGGGTCGGAGGCCAGCGCCTCCAGGTACGCCGTCTTCGCCTTCGGGTAGTCCTTGCGGAACAGCAGGATGCGGCCCAGGTGCACGTTGGTGGAGGGCGAGCCCGGGTGCATGCGCAGCGAGCCGCGCAGCACGGACTCCGCTTCGTCCAACCGGCGCAGCTCCAGGAGCGCGAGCGCGAACTTGTTGGACACCGATTCGTACTTGTCGCCCACCAGCTTGTGCGCCCGCGCGTACTCCTCCGCGGCGGCCTTCACGCGGTTGCGCTCGCGCAAGAGCTCCCCCAGGTGCGCGAACTTGCGCGCGGGGACCTCGGAGACCTCCGCGAAGTCGCCAAAGGAGATTTCACGCCCCTTCTTCTCGCCTTCCTTCTGCGCGCCCTTGGCGTCCTCCTTGAGCACCACGCGGTCGTCGCGCGGCACCAGCTCCTGGGGGAAGGGCTGCTTCTTCACGTACGACAGCCAGGTCTTCTCGAAGAGGGGGAAGGGCATGCCCGTCGCCGCCTCCACCGCCTTTTTGTCGGACTGCCCCGCCTTCAGCTCCTGGAGCACGGTGCGCAGCCCCTGCGTGCCCTTGGTGCCGTGGATGTAGTCGATGGCGTAGAACACCTCCGCGAACGCGGTGGCCGCGTCCTCCGCCGTGGGCAGCATGGCGATGGAGGGGTGCATCTTGTCGAAGGGGATGAGCTTGTCCTCCTTCACGCGCTTGCCCAGCAGGGCCTGCGTGGAGGGCGTCATCGCAAGGCCGCCCTTGCCGCGCCAGCGCGACTCCATGAACTTGGCGATGCCCTCGTGCAGCCAGATGGGCACGGTGTTGTGGCTCATCTGGCTGACCACCAGGTGCACGTACTCGTGCGCCAGCGTGTCCTGCCAGTCGTAGCCCTGCGCCACGGCCTTGGGGCTCGTCACCATCAGCTTGTTGAACTTGCAGATGGCGATGGTGCCGGTGGTGCGGATCTGCTTCTCGGTGAGGGTGCTCACCTTGGACAGCTCACGCGCGTTGTTCACCACCTCCACGCGCACCTTGCCCGGCGGCGTCCAGCCCAGGTCCTCCTTGAGCGCGCGGTGGATGGCCTCCAGCGTCTCCAGCGCGTAGGGGACCAGGACCTCGTCCTTGCCCTTCGGGTAGAAGAAGATGAAGTGGTCGCTCTCCGCGCGCTGGTGGTCCTTGGTGATGGCGCGCGTGTCCTTGGCCAGCCGCAGGTAGCTGCCCGGCTTGTCCTCGATGTTCGCGCCCTCCAGCAGCGTCACCGCGTCCTCGTACTGGCCTTCCTCGAAGGACACGCGGCCCTGGAAGTACTTCAGGGGCTCCAGCTCGGAGGGCACGCGCTTCTCCACTTCGGCCAGCTCGCGCCGGGCGCCTCCCACGTCCCAGTCGTCCAGCGACTGCTCCACCTTGCCCAGCCGCTGCTTCACCTCTTCCTTGAGGGAGGCGTCGGGCGGCTGCGCGAAGGCGGCGGGGATGGCGAGGAGCAGGGCGCAAAGGCCCAGGACTCCCGCGTGCGTGCGGTGGCTCCTCACTTCACCAGCTCCTCGTAGTAGCGCTTCACCTGCTCGCGGTACTTCTCCGGCGCGCCCTGCTTCATCGCGTCCAGCAGGTCCTTGCGGAACTCGCGCGGCGCCTGGAACGCGTCCTCGTCCGGCAGCTCCACCTTGTCCTGCGGGTTGCGGCCGTTGCCTTCCTGGCGGCGTCCGGAGCCCATGGGCATGGGCAGGCCCCGGCCTCCCTTGCGGCCCTGCTGGCTCTGCTGCATCTGCTGCTGGAAGCGCTTGAGGCCCTCCATCGCGGCCTGCTGCTCGCCGTAGCCCCGGCCCGGGTCCTTGCCCTGCATGCGCTGCGACGCCTCGCCCATGCGCTGGCCCACCTCATCCATCTGCTGGCCGGCCTCTTCGCCGAACAGCGGCGCCGTCTGCTCCATGTCCTCCATCTGCTGGCGCAGGCCCTGCGCGCGCTGCTCCAGCTGCTGCTGGCGCTGGCCCAGTTGCTGGAGCTGCTGCTTCTCCGCCTGGGACAGCTGCGAGCCCGGGGGCGGGAAGAGGGACTGGAGCTGCTGGCTCACGTCGGACACGTCGCGCGCGTCCTTCTTCAGCCGCTCCGCGAGCTGCGCGGACTGCTGCCGCACCTCCGGCGGGTTGCCGAACATCTCATCCAGCTGGCGCTGCTGCTCGCCCATGCTGGACAGCTGGCGGGCGGCGTCCTCGGCGCGGGCGGCGGATTCGGCGGCGAGGTCGAAGTCATCCACCTTGAGCGCGTTCTCCAGGTTGCGCAGCTCGGACTGGGCCTCTTCGAGCGGGCGGGACGCGCGGCTGTTGAGCCGGGCGGGGTCCAGTTTCTGGTAGTTCTCCTGGACCTGCTTCACCTTGCGCGCCAGCTCGTCCTTGAGAGCCTGGCCCTTTTCCTTCAGCCGGTCGCGGTTCTGGTTTCGGGCCTGGTCGCGCAGGGCGCGCGTCTGTTCGGCGACCTTCTGTTGTTCGTCCATGGTGCCTTGCAGGTCGTCCATGAACTTGCCGAACTTCTCCGCGAGCTCCGGGTACTGCTCCGCGCCGAACTCCTCCTGGGACTTGTCCATGGAGTCGAGCATCTCGTCCATCTGCATGCCCAGCTCCTGGAGCTTCGCCAGGGCCTCGTCCGCCTTGCCCTCCTGCATCAGGCGCTCCACCTCATCCATGGCGCCCTGCATGTCCTCCTGCTGCATCATCTCCGACAGCGCCTCGGCGTTGAGGTGCTCGTCGCGGATGCCCTTGCGCAGCTCGGCCATGCGCTGCATCAGCTCCTGGATGCGCGACTTGAGCTGTTGGATCTGCTGCATCACCTGCTCGCGCGCGGACTCGTCCGGGTTGGCCTTGTACTGTTCGATGAGGCGCGACAGGTCGCGGCGGTCGTTGGCCAACTGCTTCGTCAGCTCCTGAAGCGCCTCCAGCTTCTGCCGATCCAGCAGTGACTCCAGGTAGAGGATGTCGCGCTCCAGGCCCTCGATTTCGTCGTCCACCACGGCGGTGAGCCGGGTGCCGGTGCCCCAGTCCTCGCCGCGCGCGCGCTGGGTGCGCAGGTACAGGCGGCGGAAATCGGAGGTGGTGCTCACGCTGCGCTTCAACTCCCCGCCGATGTTCGCCAGCGCGGAGACGATCTCCTTGGGCACGTCCTTCTCGCGCGACAGCTCCGCGCCCTGCATGCGGAAGTCCTCCGCGAGCGCGGTGCCGCTGGCGTCCACGGTGCGCGCGGCCTCCACGGCCTGCGCGTCCTTCTGCTTCGCGCGGTCGGGGCCCTCCAGCCGGTCCGCCAGGTGGTCCACGAGCCGGCCCCACAGGGCCTCGGCCTTCTCCAGGGCGGCGCGGCGGTGCTCGGCGGCGCTGTAGACGCGCAGGGTCTGCGTGCGGCTGACGCCCTTCTTGGGGCCCTCCACCGCGTCGTTGTCCTTCGCCTCCACGTAGTAGGTGATGCGGTCGCCGGGGGCGGGCTTGAGGGGGCCCAGGTCCCAGGTGTACGTGCCCCGGCTGCGGCGGCTGTCCTCGCGCGGCAGGTTCACGCGCGTCTCCTGCTTCGCGCCGGGCATGCGGAACACCAGCGACAGGCCGGACAGGCCGTAGTCGTCCTGGGCCTCGTACTTGAGGGTCACCGTCTGGCCGGGGTCCACCTCCACCTCGGCCGCCGGGGTGAGCAGCGTCACCTGGGGCGCCTTGTCCACCTCCACGGTGAGCGGGATGTCCGGGCCCACCGCGAGCGGCTTGGCGCGCGAGCCGTAGAAGACGAAGTGGTAGTGGCCGCCCTGCTTCGCGACGAAGCTGCCGGTGAGCTCGCGTCCACCCGTCACGGTGAGCGGAAGCACCTGGTCGTTGACGACGACCTCCGCGCGCTCGATGGGGCGGTCCGAGCGCGTCTTCAGCGCGACCTCGGTGCCGGACGGCGCGCTCACCTCGCCGTTGGTGCCCGGCACGGTGCGCGGCGCGAGGCCGGTGTACGCGGGGTAGCGGTACGTCAGCTCGATGTCGCCGGTGATGGGCTCCACCTGCGCGGCGGTCTCCGGGCGCGCGGCCTGCTCGCGCAGGTGCTTCCAGCCCGCGGCCCACCGGCCGCCCACGAAGAACATCAGCACCGCGAGCGCCAGCACCGCGCCCCCGGACGCCAGGGCCACGCGGCGCAGCGGCTGGCCGTCCACCACCCGCCGGGGGTCCACCGTGCGGGCGCGCTCGTCCATCTGCTCCAGGAACGCGTCCGCGAGCTGGGGGGACCAGCCGGCCTCCTCCCGGCGCGCGTGGGACAGCTCCACCGCCGCCAGCACGTCCAGCGACAGCTCCGGCCGGCGCTGGCCCACGAGCCGGGCGGTGCGCAGGTCGTCGCCCACCTGACGGCGCGCGAGCACGATGCCGAAGACGCACGCCACCGCCGCGCCCACCGGCACGGCGAGCCACAGCAGGGCCTGGGCGAGTCCAGGCGCCACCCGGCCGAGCAGGCCCGTGGCGGTGAGGAGCACGAGGGCGGCGACGGTGCCCAGCAGGACGCCTTGAATCCACAGGTGGCGGCGCTGGCGGGTGCGAACGCTGGCGAGCAGGTCCGCCACGCCGCGGGAGCGCGCTTCGCGCCGGGCCTGGGGG
>NZ_RAWD01000192.1:0-18890 GCF_003612065.1 Corallococcus sp. CA047B | reverse complement strand
CTCCAGGACGCCGTGCGGCGCCTGCCCCAGGCGGAGCTGCTGGAGGTGGTGATGGACCTGGGGCGGCCACCGGAGGCCCGGCTCGTGGGCCGCGTGGCGCGCCTGTCCGACGTGTTGGTGGACGCGGACGCGCTGCAGGCGGTGCTGTCGCGGGTGGGGGAGCCGGGGGGGGACAACCGCGCCGGCATCGAGCGGACGCTGCACCGCGTGTCGGCGATCCGCAACCGGCAGGGCCGCGTGGTGGGGCTCACGCTGCGCGTGGGCCGCGCCATCGTGGGCACCATCGACATGCTTCGCGACCTGGTGGACTCGGGGAAGAACCTGCTGCTCCTGGGGCGGCCCGGCGTGGGCAAGACGACGAAGCTGCGCGAGGTGGCGCGCGTGCTCGCGGACGCGCTGGGCAAGCGGGTAATGGTGGTGGACACGTCCAACGAGATTGGCGGCGACGGGGACATCCCGCATCCGGGCATCGGGGGTGCGCGGCGCATGCAGGTGAGCCGGCCGGACCGCCAGCACGACGTGATGATCGAGGCGGTGGAGAACCACATGCCGGAGGCCATCGTGGTGGATGAGATTGGCACCTCCGCGGAGGCCACCGCCGCGCGCACCATCGCCGAGCGCGGCGTGCAGCTGGTGGCGACCGCGCACGGCAACACGCTGGAGAACCTGGTGCTGAACCCCACGCTCTCCGACCTCGTGGGCGGCGTGCACACCGTCACCCTGAGCGACGAGGAGGCGCGGCGGCGGCGCACGCAGAAGACGGTGACCGAGCGCAGGGGGACGCCCACCTTCGACATCGTGGTGGAGATGGTGAACCGCGAGGAGGTGCGCGTGCACCGCGACACGGGCGCCGCCGTGGACCGGCTGCTCGCGGGCACGGAGGTCGGGGGCGAGCGCCGCCGGCAGCAGGGGGACACGGTGCTCGTGGAGGCCACGCCCGAGGTCGTGGAGGCCACGCCTCCGGGTGGGCACGTGCCCCCGGGCACACCGGCCCTGGGCGCGCCACGGGCCGGGCCGCTTCGCATCGCGGTGCACGCGGTGAGCCGCGAGCTGCTGGAGCGCGTGCTGCGCGACCTGCCCGTGGAGGCCGTCGTGGTGGGACGGCCGGAGAGCGCCGAGCTGGTGCTCACCCCGCGCAGCCGCGCCAACTCTCCGCGCCTGCGCCGGGCCGCCGAACGCGGGGGCGCGCGCGTGCTGGTCATCAAGCGCAACAGCGCCACCGAGATGCGCCGGGCGCTCCGCTCCGAGCTCAACCTCCTGGACGGCGTGGATCCGGAAGAGGTCCGCGCCGCCGTCGCGGATGCGCAGGACGCCATCCGGCGCGTGCTCGCCGAAGGGCAGCCCGTGCCACTCGCGCCCCGCCCTTCCCGCCTGCGGCGGGTGCAACACACGCTCGTCATCCGCAACCACCTGGAGGCGGTGAGCCTGGGCAGTGAGCCGAAGCGCCACCTGGTCATCTACCCGGCGGGCACTGGCGTGGCGGAGACCTCCGAGCCAGAGCCCACGGACGAGGAGCTTCCGGACGACGAGGAAGCCGGGACCGAGGCGCCCCACGACGAGGAGGAAGGCTCCGAGCCCTGAGGCCCGGGCCGAGGGGCGGAAGGCGGATGTGGCCGAACCGTGGGGGACCGGGGTCATGCCCTGACGAGCCCGCCCGTGAGTGCGCAGCGCGCTGCACACACACGGTGGGGTCATGGTCACCCTTTCCCTTTGGATTCGGGGGGTTGTGAGGGGCACGACCGTTGCTGAGAGACTGGGGCACGGTCCGCCGCGAGGAAGCGTCGGCACCCCACCCATTTCCCGGAGACTTCCATGCGCCGCGCCACCTGCCTTGCCCTCACCGTCCTCGCCACCGCCTGTGGCGACAGCACGCCCACCCAGGGAGAGATCAACGATGCGACGGCGCGCGTGGAACGCATCGCGGCCTCCACCCATCTGGTGCGCGGTGCGCTGGAAGTGCTGGGCCTGATGCCCGTGTACACGTGCGGCGAGCCCCGGCGCTCGTTCCTGAATCACGCCGTGGAAGGGCTCTCCGCCTCCGTGTCGTGCGCGACGGCCACCGTGACCCCGGTGGATGACGTCACCGACTCGGTGTTGGTGAAGTTCGCGGAGGGCGGCTGTTCCGTGCATGGCCTGCGCTTCACAGGACAAGCGCGACTGGAGTACCAGGGCGGCGAGGACCTGATGGAGATGCACGCGGACCTGCGCGGCATGACCGTGGACGGCCAGCCCCTCCAGGCGAAGGTGGGCTACGGCACCTGCGGCGACGAGGCGCGCCTGTTCGCGGACGTGGAGGGCGACGTGCCGGGCCGCGCGGGCCACACCTTCCGCGTGAACAGCAAGGTGGGCAAGCGCGAGGGCCTGCCCATCATCGGGGGCACGTCGCTCATCTTCGACGGTCCGGGGGAGCTGACCGGCCCGGCGGGCACCGACCGCTTCACCCTCACGGGGCTGGAGTACGAAGTCGGCAACTACCTGCCCAAGGAGGGCACGGCCCTGCTGGAGACCGCGGAAGGGCGCACCCTGAAGATCGCCTTCCAGCCGGTGCTCTGGCGCGTGGGCAAGGCGGAGATCACCGTGGACGACAAGGACCCCGTGACGGTGCCCGTCCTCCGTTGATCCGCCGCCCTGCGTTCTTCCGCGCCAGGGGCCCTGGCGCGGACCCTCACTCCTGGAAGGACTGGGTGAGCTTCGCGATGGCTCCCGGCAGTCCCCGCACGCGCAGGCGGCTGCCGCTCTCGTCGTAGGCCTGGGACACCACCGTGGTGTGTTCGTACACCTCGCTGATGCGCCCCTGCCGCGCGTAGGGAATCACCAGGTCCGCCTCCACCATGGAGGACTCGAAGAAGGCGATGATGTTCTTGCGCAGCATCACCACGTCGTCCGGCTGGTGCGCGGAGAGCATCAGGGCGTCCGGGTGCTTCGCCAGCAGCGCTTCCTTCGCTGGCGCCTCCAGCCGGTCCGCCTTGTTGAAGACCAGCTTGCTCGGCACGGAGTCCGCGCCAATCTCCCGGAGCACCGTGCGGGTGACCTCCAGCTGCGCCGCCCACGTCGGATCCGACGCGTCCACCACGTAGAGCAGCAGGGAGGCTTCCAGCGCCTCGTCCAACGTGGAGCGGAAGGACGCGACCAGGTCGTGCGGCAGCTTCTGGATGAAGCCCACCGTGTCCGAGACGAGGATGCGCGGACGGGTCTCCGGCTGCATCGCGCGCACCGTGGTGTCGAGCGTGGCGAAGAGCTGGTCGGCCACCAGCACCGTGCTGCCCGTCAACGCGCGCATCAGCGAGGACTTGCCCGCGTTCGTGTAGCCCACCAGCGCCACCCGGAGCTGGTCCCTGCGCGCGTAGCGGCGGTGGTCCTGGTCCTTCTGGATGGCCGCAAGGCCCTCACGCAGCTCCGCCAGCCGGTCGCGAATCTTGCGGCGGTCCAGCTCCACCGCCGAGTCACCCGCGCCGCGCCCCTGCTGCCGCTCGCGGCCTCCCGAGGACTCGCGCAGCCGCGGGGCCAGGTAGTTGAGCCGGGCGATCTCCACCTGCATCCGCGCTTCGTGGCTCTTCGCGTGCCGGTGGAAGATGTCGACAATCACGCCCGCGCGGTCCATCACCGTCGCCCCGGTGGCCTTCTCCAGGTTGCGCAGCTGGCCCGGGGACAGCTCGTGGTCCACGACCACCACGGTGGGCCGGGGCTCCGCCTTGTCGTCCTCCTCCGAGGGCGGCGGCAGGGCGTCCTCCTCCGGCTCCGCGTCGTCGGCCTCTTCTTCGACGTCCTCGTCCTCGGGCTCGGACTCGGACCCGGTGCTGGCGGCGGCCTCCCACTTCTCGCGGGCCTTCGACGTCCGGTCCTGCGCTCCGGACGCAATCACGCCCGAGCCTCCGGTCAGGGCGGCCAGCTCCTTGAGCTTGCCCGTCCCCAGCACCGTGCCCGTGGCCAGCCGCTCGCGCTTCTGGGACACGGTCGCGACCGTGTCGTACCCCAGCGTGTGCACCAGCCGGCGCAGCTCCGCGAAGTCCGCGGCGTGCTCTTCGTCAGAGACGCCCGGAAGCTGGACACCGACGAGGACGGCGCGCGGACGTTCAGGGAGGGTGGAGATCGCCATGCGGATGCTCGTAACACGTCGGGCCTTCCCGTGACGGGGCGAGTCCGCGCCATCCGACACTCTCCGGGCCCGGGCGATGCCTCGCCTGGATGGGGAGGGGGCAGGAATGCCCGGGGGCAGGCCCTCCGGGCAGGGTAGGCTCCCCGGGTCCTCGCGCCACCCCAAGGCTCCCCTCCCATGACATTCGCTTCGCTCGGCCTGTCGGACGCGCTCACCCGCGCCGTGGCCGAACTCGGATACGACGAACCCACGCCAGTGCAGCGCGCGACCATCCCCGTGGTCCTGCGCGGCGGCGACGTCTGGGCTTCGGCGAAGACCGGCTCTGGGAAGACCGCCGCGTTCCTGCTGCCCCTCCTGGAGGCCCTGCGCGCGCGGCCCGGCGGTTCGGTCCGGCCGGTGCGGGCGTTCATCCTGGTGCCCACGCGGGAGCTGGCCGCCCAGATTGTCGAGTCCGTCCAGCAGTACGGCCGATATCTGAAGAAGCCGCTGAAGACCTGCCTCGCGGTCGGCGGCGTCTCCGCGAACCCGCAGATGATGGCGCTCCGGGGCGGCGCGGACGTCGTCGTGGCCACGCCCGGCCGCGCGCTGGACCTGGCGTCGCAGAACGCGCTCCGGCTGGGCGAGGTGGAGACGCTGGTGCTCGACGAGGCCGACCGGCTGTTCTCCCTGGGCTTCGCCGACGAACTCAACGGCCTGCTCGCGCTGCTGCCCGCGCGCCGCCAGAACCTGCTGTTCTCCGCCACGTTCCCGCCCGCCGTGCGCACGTTCGCGGAGCAGTTGCTGCACGAGCCCACGCGCATCGATGTCGATGACGGGGAGCTGCCCACGACGGAGTTCATCGTCCAGCGGGCCATCCAGGTGGATGCGCCCCGGCGCACGATGCTGCTGCGGCAGTTGCTGGAGACGCACGCGTGGTCGCACGTGCTCACGTTCGTGGCCAGTCGCTACGCGGCGGACCATGTCGCGCTGAAGCTGAACCGCGCCGGCATCGCCGCGACGTCGCTGCATGGGGAACTCAGCCAGGGCGCGCGGACACAGGCGCTCGCGGACTTCAAGGCGAAGCGCGTGCGCGTGCTCGTCGCCACGGACGTCGCCGCTCGCGGTCTGGACATCGCGCAACTGCCGGCGGTCGTGAACTACGACCTGCCCCGCTCGACCGTGGACTACGTGCACCGCATCGGTCGCACGGGGCGCGCGGGCGACAAGGGCATGGCGATCAGCTTCGTCAGTGCGGACACCGAAGCCCACTTCCGACTCATCGAGAAGCGCCACCAGCTCGACATCGCGCGCGAGCAGGTCCCGGGGTTCGAGCCGACGGAAGAGGCCTCGCCGGCCGTGCCGCCCCTGGATCCGAACGGCGGCGTGAAGGGCCGGCGCAAGAGCAAGAAGGACAAGCTGCGCGAAGCCGCCGCTGCCGCCGCCGCGCGTCCCCCGAAGCGCAAGCCGTAGCGGACTTGCTTCACGGCGCCAGCGACTTCGACGGCGTGAAGCAGCGAGCCCGTGAGCGGATCAGCTCAGGCCCAGAGTTCCTGCTCCAGCGTGTCCAGCAGGGCCAGGGCGACCTCGGGCGTGGGCAGTCCCGCCTCCGTGATGAGCCCCGCGTCGAGCGGCGTCGCGACCTCTTCGCGCAGCAGGGCCACCGCGTGCCTTTGTGACTCGCGCAGCGCGTCCCGCTCCTGGGGAGAGAGGCGCGAACGGGCCCACCGGTCGATGTCCCAGGACAGGCCCGCGTGCCGCGTCTCATCCTCGGCGATGCGCACCATGGCTTCGCGCACGCCCGCGTCGCGCGCGTGCAGGGCCTGGTGGTGGGCCACCAGCGCGCCGTACGTCTCCCGCACGCAGCCCTCCACGGCGTTGTCCCGCGCCACCTCCGCCAGCGGACGCATCGGCAGCTCCGCCACGGCGGGCGGCGGCGGTGACGCGCCGAAGCGGCGCGCGAGCCTTCCCGTCACGTCGGCATGCAGCACCTCGTCCACGGCGCTCGCGAGCGCCGCGGCCTGGAGGTCCGGCCCCGCGCCGTGCAGGGCCAGTTCCTTGCGCAGCCGCAGGAAGGCATGGATGGACGCCGCCTCCAGGTGCGCGACCTCCGCGAAGTAGCGCCCCATCGCATCCGCGCTGTCACAGTCCCCCGCGACCTGGAGTCCCACCGGCCGCCGCCCCACCGCGCAGGTTCCCGTGCCCTTCTCCAGGACGTGCTGCTCCCGTTCGCGGACCTCACCGGAGGCGGACACCTCCACCACGTGCTGCGTCACCTCGGTGCCCTCGCCACAGAGATACCCCTTCGTCCCCACGACGTTGAAGGTGCCATCCGGGTTCTGCCTCACCGCGCCCCGGTCCAGGTGCTCGCAGCTCACCTTGTAGCCGGCGGCGAACGCCACCAGCGTGGCTTCCTGCGCGGTGTCGATGGTGCCCAGCAACCCCTTGAGCGACTCCAGCGTCGAATACGTCTTCACCTCGTCGCCCCGGGTCGTCGCCAGGAAGTAGTCCGCGCAGAGCTGGAAGCAGCTGTGATGGAAGCCCTCGCCCGGCACCGTGGCGCCCAAGGCCTCCTGACACGCCGGGACGTCCGAGGCCGTCGAGCACGCCTCGCCGAAGGCGGCCTTGCCCTCGAAGGAAGGCGGCTCGTAGTCGCTGTGGAGGAGGCGCAGTTGGAGGTAGTCCGGCGTGGGGGAGATCTTCAGGTCGCTGACCGCGGGCACGTCGTCGTCGCAGGCGATGGGCCCATAGTCCTCCAGGCCCGTGGTGTTGGAGCCGCAGCCCGCCAGCACCAGCGGGGTGGCGAGCGAAGCCCGCAGGGCCCGCGAGAAGAGATGGCGCAGTCGGTGTACTTGCATGGGGTGACTCCTGGAGGCCGGGGTGGCCCGGACACAGGAGCAATGCGGATGCCACCCTGCCCTCACAGGGCGCTCCCGTTGAAAAGCGCCCGCCGCGTGCCTGGAAAACCGAGGAGGGATCAGAAACCTGAGGGCGAAGCCGTTAGCGTGTCCGGAATCCCGCGAGGCCCCTGCCCCGTGGACCTGGACCGGAGGAACACCCCGTGCGTCGTGATGTCGCCGTGCTGCTGGAGAAGGCCCCGTCGCGGCGCCGGGCGCTGTCCGAAGCGGCGTTCGTGTTCCTCGCCGTCCTGGGGCCGACGTCGGCGGGGCCCGCGGGCCGGGTCGTCCTGGCCGTGCTCGCGATCGCACTGCTGGCGTGGGGGCTGGCCCTGCTGCGTCCGTGGGAGGCCTCGCGCGGGGGCGCCTGGCTGGGCATCCTCGGGCTGCTCGTGGCGCTGGGCGGCACCGGCGCGGGCGCCTGGGTGGCCTCCGCCGCGGAGGTGGAGAAGGGCTTCTCGCTGTCCATGGCCCCCCTGTGCATCCGGGCGCTCGGGATGTGCCTGCTGGTGGCGGTGCTGGTGTGGCGCGACGGGCAGGGCCCCGCGCAGGTGGGTCTGGCGCGCGAGGGCTGGGCGAAGGAGCTGCTGCTCGGCGTGCCGGTGCTCGTCGGCACCTACGCGGTGCACATCGCCGCGTCGGTGCCCATGGCGGCCGTCGCCGTTGCGTTGAAGCTGGCCGGCAAGGAGATGCTGGCGCGCAAGGGCATGGCCACCGCGCTCATGGACACCGGCCTGGGCGTGCCCGCCTTCGCGGCCATCATGGTGCTGGTGACGGGCTTCGAGGAGTTCGTCTTCCGAGCCTTCCTCGTGCCCCGCCTGCGCGTGGTGCTGGGCCGCTGGGTGCCCGCGGTGCTGGTCGCGGCCCTGCTCTTCTGCGTGGGCCACTTCTACGAAGGCATCCTCGCCGTCTTCCAGACCTTCGTGATCGGGGCCTGGTTCGGGTTCGTCTTCTGGTTCCGGGGACGCCTGCTGCCGTTGATTGTCGCGCACGCGGCCTTCAACACCATCAGCTTCGCGCTGGTGATGTGGCTGTCCAGGTCAGGCTTCCTGGACAAGCTGCCGCCACTTTGACGGCAGCCCAAGCCCCGGTGGCTACTCCAGCGTCATGTACTCCGGCTGATACACCGACCGGTTCCTCAACGGCGAAGGCCCGCCGCTGTTCACGCAGTAGCCCGTCGGGTTGTCACAGCCGCCCTCCGGGTTGCCCCAGTACGCCGTGAGGTTCATCCAGGAGAGGGAACCCGTGTACGTGCCGGCCGGCTGCCAGGGGATGGACACCACGTGGTTCCAGGTGTCCCACGCGAGCCCCGCCCCGGTGTCATCAGCCAGGAAGTCGCCGTTGAAGATGGTTTCGTAGATGTGCCGGGCCGCGTCCGGATACAGGCCGTGCGAGCCATTGGCGGAGAAGACCTCCGGATGCCAGCCGGCGAGGAACACGGCCTTGTCACCGAAGGTGAAGAGCTGTCCGTTCGCGTGCTGGCTCAGGTAGACCTGCGCGGGGCGCCCATCGATGAAGCGCACGGTGAGGTGTTCCCAGTCGCCCACGTGGTTGCCGAAGGTGGAGTAGCCACCCACGCAGCCCCAGGGCGAATACCAGCCGATGCACACCCGCTTGCCATTGTTGTACGGGTAGAAATTCCAATACAGCACGTCCGTCACGTTCGTCGGCTGGCCGCCCTGGGTGCGCGGGATGATCTGCGCGTAGACGGGCACCGACGTCTGATTGGGACGCTGACCGTCCAGGAACTGCGGATCCGTGCAGGAGTCACAGCCCAGCGCCTGGTTCGTCACCAGGTGGCCGTTCTCCTCATGGACGTTGGCCAGATGGAACTGGGTGGAGGACGGGAAGTATGACTCGTCCGGATGCAGCCACACGCGGGGCGCGAACGCGGCCACCGTCTGCGCGTCCACGGGCAGGCCGCGCAGCTCCGGGTTGGACGTGGCGCTCTTGTTGAGGACCCAGTAGCGGCTGCCGCCCGTGTCGCCGTGGCTGGGACGGGAGACGAAGGTGGACGCGGGCAGGCCGCGGTGGTCGCGCGCCACCGCCTGCCACACGCCGATGTCGTCGTTCGCACCGGAGCCGCTGTCGTCCCAGACCCACGCGGGGTTGGCGGGCAGCACGTATTCGCTCCGCACGCAGCGGATGAGGTCCGTGGAGGGCTTGGAGTAGCCCAGCACCGCGACGTGGCCCAGGCAGGTGTAGCCGGCGGGGGCGACGGGCTCCCAGAAGGAGACGTCGTGCGTTCCCCCGGAGCCGGAGTCGCTCCAGGTCCAGGTGTAGTTGGACGGACGCGCCAGCAGGTCGCCCTCGCCGCGCACCAGGAACGTCGTCGCGGGGGCCTGTCCCCGGTTGGACATGGCGACGTCGCCCAGCGAGAAGAAGCCGGGGGACTGGGAGAGGTCGGGGCGCCAGACGGAGATGTCGTTCGTCGCGCCGGTGCCGTGATCGTCATAGACCCAGGTGAACCGGCTCGTGGCCTTGACCTCCAGTGCCTTCGGTTGACGCAGCGCCACCGAGTCCGCGCTCAAGGTGAACTCCGCGCTCTGACCCGCCAGCGCGGTCGCCGCGACCAGCTTGTAGCTGCCCGGAGACAGCGTGACGGCCAGCCGCGAGTTCGTGCCGCCCCCGCCGTTGTTGTCCTGCGCGAGGAGGGTGCCGTTCGCATCCAGCAGGTACAGCCACGCATCCGCCGACGACGTCAGCGTGAAGGTCACCGGGCCGCCGGACGTCTGCGAGTCCAGCAGGAACACCCGGTTGCCCGGACTGGAGGGACTCTGTCCGCCCGAGCCCTGCCACGCGCCGTAGACGGTGTTGGCCCGGGCCGTGTTCGCCAGGAGTGAAGTCGTGGCGAACACGACCAGGGGGAGGAATTGCCGGAGGAGCATGGAGACCTGGGGGAAAGGGGAACCCAGGACCATAGCCGGCCCCGATTCCAGCGCTCACGCCCGCGCGGTCGAACACGTCCGCGCCAGCTCCCGCACCAGCCGCTGGGCCACTTCCGGCGACGGCAGCCCGGAACGGCGGGCCACGTGCTCTGGCATGAGGCTGTCCGCGGCGTCGCGTTCCAACGCGAGCCAGGCCTCATGCCGGGCCGCTTCAACCCGCGCGCGTGCATCCTCGGGCAGCCGCGCCTGCGCCCAGGCATCGATGTCCCAGGACAGCTCCGAGTGACGCAGCTCGTCCGGCGCGATGGCCGCCAGCGTTTCGCGCACCGTCGCATCCTCCGCGCACCGCGCCTGCCACCCCGCCAGCAACGCGCCGAAGGTCTCCCGCACGCAGCCCTCCACCGCGTTCTCGATGGCCAGCGCCTCCAGCGACCGGTCCCCGAACGGCGCCACCTTCACCTCCGGCATCGCGGCCCCGTGACGCACCGCCAGGGCCTCCATCGCGCGCGCATGCCGCACCTCCTCTCCCGCGGAACGACGCGCGGCCCGCACCAGCCGCTCCGGCGCACCGTGCGCGGCCAGCTCGTCCGCGAGCCGCTCGAACGCGGGAACGGACGCGGCCTCCAGGTGCGCCATCCTCGCGAAGAGCGCTCCCAGCGCCGGCACCCGCCCCTCCACCGCGCCCTCACCGCACAGCCCTTCCGGCCGCCGGCCCTCGCACAGGAACGTCACCTGGCAGCGCACCTCGTCGGGCTCGGGAAGTGATTCGGCGGAACGCGTGAACTCACAGGGCGCGCCGCCCATCACCCGGGCGCACAGCTCCTCGCAGGAGGTGTCCGCCGTGGCCACGCCCCCATCCGCCAACGTGAGGGAGGCAAGCGAGAACGTCTCCGGGTGGGACTCCGAGTCGCATCCCCACGTCGAGGAACACCCCACCCCCAGCGTGGTGACGGGCGCGAGCAGCCACAGGCGGGAGAAGGCACGGCGCAGCTTCCGGCGGGACATGGAGACACCCTCTTCAATCACAGACCCGCCGGCCCACGGGCCCCCACAGCCTGCCACGACGCGCCGCATCCCGGACAGCCCACCCTCCAACAGGCAAGCAGATGACAAACATGTAATTTTCAAGTTTTACATGAATAACCGCTTTATCAGCAACTCATTCACGGGAAGCGAGAAAACCCTGTCGTCACATCGTCCCCGTTGTTTCCCCCATCCCCTGGAGCGAGATGCGAAAGCGATTCCTGACCCTCACGTTGTTGACGCTGGTGGGCACCAGCGCCCTGGCGGAGGACCGTATGAACCCGGCGGACCTGCGCCGTGTCACCAAGGCGCGTGAGTCCCTGGTCCCCGCCGTCGCGAAGGAGTTCGGGCCCAAGGCCCGGTTCGTCCACCTCTTCGGGCAGGGCCCGGGAATGCTGGCGGGCGTCGTCGCGGAGATTCCGTCGCAGCCGCTGGGCACGGACGAGCTGCCGCTGCTGGCCATCGTCCGGTACGACGAGTCCACCGGCGCGGTGCGCGTGGTGGACCGCGAGTTCAAGTACCGCGAAGCCCGCACGGTGGGCCCGGAGGTGGCGCTGCTGGAGGGTGACGGCACCCTGCGCATGCGCGACGCCAACGGCCGGGACCGGGTGCTCGCGCGAGGCGTGGGCGGGGACCTGTTCCCCACCGCGAAGGCGGACGCGCTGGTGGCCACGCTCCTGATGAGCAGCGAGGGGCCGCATGAGACCGCCGTGGGCATCATCGACCTCCAGGGCCGCGTGAAGGTCCTGGCGGACGGCCCCGGCGTGGACGCGACGCCCAGCATCTCTCCGGATGGCAAGACCGTGGTGTTCGTGTCCGGCCGGACCAGCGTGGCGTCGTTCTACGTGACGAACGTGGAGGGCGCGCCGGCCCGGCAGCTCACCAACGTCGGGCTGGAGAACTGGATGCTGTTCGGCGGTCCGCCCAAGGAGTTCGTGCCCCCACCCGTCTCCACCCACCACATGGAGTGGGTGAACGAGGACGTGCTTCGCTACAACGCTGGCGGCGGCGCGTTCTGGAAGCTCAACGTGCGCACGGGCCACGCGGCCGCGGACGTGGGAGGTGCCCCGTGAAGGCCCTGACCCTGGCGCTGGCCTTCGTGCTGCTGGCCTTCCCGGCGGTGTCCTCCGCCCAGACGATGTTCCGCTTTCCCGCCTCCCAGCTCGCGGACCAGTGTGGCAACGGCGGCTGCGTGGTGAGCGCGTACAAGGACTACGGCGGCCGCGACTACGCCTGCGGCGGCGTGCGCTACAGCGGCCACACGGGCATCGACTACGCCCTGGTCGGCGGCTTCAGCAAGATGGACTACGGCGTCTGGGCCATGAACGCCGCCCGGGGCTACGTCGAGGCGTCCGTGGATGGCTATTTCGACCGGTGCAACTACTGGGACCAGGCCAACCCCTACGCCGCCTGCGGCCTCTACACGGCCAACTACATCATCATGCGGCACCCGGACAACACGCAGACCAAGTACTGGCACCTGAAGGCATACACCCAGCAGTTCGCGCGCGGCACGACCCTGGCCTGCGGAAACTGGATCGCCCGGGTGGGTTCGTCCGGCGCCTCCACCGGCCCGCACCTGCACTTCGAGTACTGGGTCCCCGGCTACGGCACGGATGATCCGTACGCGGGCTCCTGCGGAACGCCCTACACGCGCTGGACCGCGCAGGGCGCCTACCGGGGCCTCCCCGGCATCACCTGCCAGTAATCCCCCACCACCATCCCCTCGGCAGGCCCTTCCGGGGCCCAGCGGGTATACACTGTATACCCGCTGGGCCTGACAGGAGGAGCACCGCATGGGTGACCGATGGCTGCTGCGTGGGGCGGAGATCATCACCTGCGACCCCGAACAGGCGGACCTGCCGCGAGGTGACGTCCTGGTGGAGGACGGGCGCATCGTCGCGATGGGTCCCCAACTGCACGCCGGGGACTGTCGCGTCGTGGACCTGCGCGGGAAGCTGCTCCTGCCGGGCCTCATCGATGCGCACCGGCACACGTGGCAGACGCCGCTGCGCGCCCTGGGGGCGGACTGGACGGTGATGGACTATCTGGCGGCGGTGCGCGTGAAGCTGTCGCCCGCGTTCCAGCCAGAAGACCTGCATGCCGCCAACCTGGCCGGGGCGCTGGAGGCCCTGGACGCGGGCATCACCACGCTCGTGGACTATTCGCACTGCGTGGAGTCCCCCGCGCACGCGGACGCCGCGCTCACGGCGCTCGAGGACTCCGGCATCCGGGCCCTCTTCGCCTACGGCTACGCGGCGGGTCCCCAGCAGGGCACCGCGCTGCCGACCTCCGCGAGCCGGCTCCAGGACGCCCGACGCCTGCGCTCCACCCGGCTGGCCTCCGACAGCGGGATTGTCCGCATGGGCATCGCGCTGACGGAGATGCAGGTTCCCTGGGAGCAGAGCCGGGCGGAAGTCCTCTCCGCGCGCGAGCTGGGCGTCCCCATCACCGCCCACTGTTCCGCGTGGCCCGTGTCAGGCCCGAGCGAAGTGCAGCGGATGGCGGCCGAAGGCCTGCTCGGTCCGGACGTGCTCTTCGTCCATTGCACATGGAGCTCCGACGAGGACCTGCGGCGCATCGCCGACAGCGGCGGCGGCGTCGCTGTGACGCCGGAGACGGAGCTGCAGATGGGCATGGGCTTCCCCGTCACCGGACGCGCGCTGCGCGCGGGGGTGCGGACGACGCTCGGGTGCGACGTCGTCTCCAGCAACGGCGGGGACCTGTTCACCGCGATGCGGCTGGCCCTCCAGGTGGAGCGGGGCAGGGCCCACGAGAAGGACGGGCTGTCCCGGGTCCTCGCGCTCAAGGCCGCGCGCATGCTGCCGATGGTGACGCTCGACGCCGCGGAGTCCCTGGGGCTGGGACGCGTCACGGGCTCGCTGCGTCCGGGCAAGGACGCGGACCTCATCGTCCTCGCCGCCGACGCGCTGAACCTGACGCCGCTCAACCGCCCGCGCGACGCGGTGGTGCTCCAGGCGCATGCGGGCAACGTCGAATCCGTGATGGTGCGCGGACGGTGGGCCAAGCTCCAGGGCGCCCTGGTGGACGTGGACCTCGCGACGGTCCGGCGCCGCGTCATCGAGGCCCGCGACGCGGTGCTCGCCCGCGTGGGAGGACCGGACACACTCCTGGGCGAACGGGCGGACCTCTCCGCGCACTGGGACATGGGAAGCGCGGGCGTCACAAAGGACGCGTGACGCGAAGCGAGCTTCAGCGCTGGCGACGTGGGGGACGCTTCCGCGCGGGGACCTGCCGTGCGTCGATGCGCCGCTGGATGCCCTCCAGCATGAAGCCGAGGCTGGCCTCGAACTCACGCCCCACGTCGGTGGCCCGCATGTGCGGCACGCCGTGGGCGAGCCCCGGGTAGTCCCTGGCGGGGAGCGCCTGGGCCGCCGCGAAGAACCGCTCGAACGGCGGGGGCGTCCCCGGGGGACCCACGTCCCATGGCTCCTGCCGGCGGATGGCTCCGGCCAGCCAGGAGAAGAACGTGTTGTGCAGTGCCGCCGCCTCCTTCCAGGGAATGCCGGCGGCGTGCAGCTTGAGCACCGTCCGGTCAAGGATGACGAGCGCGGTGTGGACGACGGGGCCCTGCTCCAGCAGGAACTCCATCAGCCCCCGGTGCGCCAGCCCCACGGCGCGCAGGCGGCCCGCGAGCCGCCGGAGCCACGCCACTGGCTCCAGCCGCTCCTCCGGCAACACCAGGGTCTGGAGGATGGCCTCGGCGCACAGGAGCACGAGCGCGTCCCGGTTCGCGACGTGCTTGTACACGGCCATGGGCGTGACCCGGAGCCGTTCGGCCAGCGTCCGCATGGAGAGCTGTCGCAGCCCCTGCTCGCGGACGAGCGCGACGGCCATCTCCACCACGGCCTCCCGCGACAGCCGCGGCCGAGGCCCACGCACTGCTCGGAGACTGTTCGCGCCGGAGGTCATGGGCCGGAGCATAGGGCAGCCGCGCCAGGTCCGGATGTGTCATGAGCCCGCTCAAGCGTGCGACAGCGACTGTGATTTCAAAGCCTGCGCACCCAAGAGCTTCCTGCACTCACTGGACTTGCTTGATTTCACTTCCAGTGCGTCAGGCTTTGTGTCAAAGGGCGGCCCGTCTCGCTCCGTGGAGCGGTGGGCCATGCAGGCCCCATCCCGGGGGGCGGACTCAAGAGGGGATACATGTTCACTGAAAACACGCACCGCCTGGGGATGGCGCTGCTCACGACGTTCGGGTTGGGGTCGCTGATGGGCTGTGGCGGCGCGCCGGAGGCGTCCATGCCTTCCGAGCAGACGCCTCCGGGAGAGCTGCGCGACAGCGAGGCCGACCTCTACGTGGCGTCCTCCACCCTCTGGCGGCCGCTGAGCATCCCCGTGTGTTGGGAGAACCCGGCCGCCGGCAACGCCACCCAGCGGCAGTGGGTGCGCGACGCGGTGACGCGCACGTGGGAGGCGAACTCGAGCGCGCGCTTCTACGGCTGGGGGACGTGTTCCACCTCCTCCAGCGGCGTGCGCATCAACATCAGCGACGTGGGCCCGCACGTGAAGGCGCTGGGCAAGGGTCTCAACGGCATGGCCCAGGGCATGGTGCTGAACTTCACGTTCGCCAACTGGAGCCCGTCGTGCGCCAGCAGCCTCAAGTACTGCATCGACGCCATCGCGGTGCATGAGTTTGGCCACGCGCTGGGCTACGCCCACGAGCAGAACCGTCCGGACCGGCCCTCCACCTGCACCGAGCCCGCGCAGGGCTCGTCGGGGGACTGGCTCATCGGGCCGTGGGACCTGGGCTCCGTGATGAACTACTGCAACCCGGCCTGGAATGGGGACGGCAACCTCAGCGCCACGGACGTCCAGGGCGCGAAGCTCACCTACGGCATCCCCTGGGAGTCGCTGGGCGGCAGCTTCAACTCCGGCCCGGCGGTGGCGTCCTGGGGCGCGAACCGGCTGGACCTGTTCGGCCGGGGCCTGGACAACCAGCTCTACCAGCAGTCCTGGGCGGGCGCGGGCTGGAGCGGCTGGGCCCTCCACGGGGGCACCATCACCTCCGACCCGGCCGCGGTGAGCTGGGGTCCGAACCGCATCGACGTGTTCGCGCGCGGCACGGACAACTCCATGCTCCACAAGGCGTGGGATGGCACCGGCTGGAGCCTCTGGTATTCGCAGGGCGGCGTCTTCAAATCCGGCCCGGCCGTGGCGTCGTGGGGCGCGAACCGGTTGGACGTGTTCGGCCAGGGCCAGGACAACCAGCTCTATCACCAGGCCTGGACGGGCTCGGGCTGGACGGCGTGGAACGTGATTCCGGGCGTCGTGACGTCGGATCCAGCCGCGGTGAGCTGGGGCCCGAACCGCATCGACCTGTTCGCCAGGGGCTCCGACAACACCCTCCTTCACAAGGCCTGGGATGGCGCCGGCTGGAGCCCCTGGTACTCGCTGGGCGGCAGCTTCACCTCCGCTCCGGCGGCGGTCTCGCGCGGCGTCAACCAGTTGGAGGTGTTCGGCCGGGGCACGGACAACGCCCTCTGGGTGAACGCGTGGACGGGCTCCAGTTGGAGCGGCTGGCAGTGGCTGGGCGGTGAGATGACCTCCGCGCCCGACGTCGCGAGCTGGGGCGCCGGCCGGATGGATGTCTTCTATCGCGGCACCGACAACACGATGCGGCACTCCTGGTACATCAACGGCTGGTAGTCCCCACGCGGCCCCGCCCCGGGCTCAGGCCTTGGGCGGGCGCTGTTCGGAGCGGCGCCGGAGCCAGTTGCGCAGGAAGGCCTTCACCTCCGGGTGCTGTGATTGCTTGAAGTGCTCCGGCGGGCCGTACTCGACCACCTGTCCCTCGTGCATCAGGGCCAGGTTGTCGGCGGTGCCGAAGGCGGACGCCACGTCCGGGGTAATCACCAGCGACGTGGCGCCCAGTTGCTGCTTGCCCGTGGTGATGATCTCGTTGACGGCCGCCGTGGTCAGCGGATCCAGGCCGGCCGTGGGGTCGTCGTAGAGCAGGATCTTCGGCTGGAGGATGGTCGCGCGCGCGAAGCCCACGCGCTTCTGCATGCCGCCGGACAGCTCTCCCGGAAAGCGCGTGGCCGCGTGCGACAGGCCCACCTTCTCCAGCGTCTGGTTCACCGTCTTCGTGATTTCCGACTCGACCATGCCGGTGCGCTCGCGCAGCGGGAACGCCACGTTGTCGAAGACGTTGAGCGAGTCGAAGAGCGCGTTGGCCTGGAAGAGGATGCCCAGCTTGCGGCGCATGTGGTTGAGCGACAGCTCGTTCATCCGCGCCACCTCCTCCCCCTCCACCAGCACCACGCCCTTGTCGGGCCGCATCAGGCCCATGATGTGCTTCATCAGCACCGTCTTGCCCGAACCGGACACCCCCATCAGCACGCAGGTCGTGCCCTCCGGCACCACCAGGTTCACGCCCCGGAGCGCCGGCTGGCCGCCGAAGGACTTGTGGAGGTCCTTCACCTCGAGGGTCAGCTTCGGCGTCGACTCACGGCTCGCGTCACTCATCGCCCCGGAACCCTAGTGCGCGGCCCCGTCACACGCGAGCGCTGCCTGCCGGCTACCCGGAGCTCGCCAGCCCCTCCGGCAGCGCCAGTTCGAAGCGCGTGCCCTCCCCCGGCTTCGAGCTCACCTCCAGGGTGCCGCCATGGGCCTCGGCGATGCGCCGGGCGAGGAACAGGCCGATGCCCAGCCCCGTGGAGCCGGGCCCCCGCGCGAAGCGCTCGAAGAGGGTTGGCAGTTGTTCGGGCGGGATTCCCGGTCCTTCGTCGATGACCGAGATGCGCGCCCACGTCCCCTCCTGCCGCTGCTGCGTCCTCACGTCGAGGACCACGGGAAGCCCCTGCGGCGAGTGCTTCAGCGCGTTGGCCACCAGGTTCTCCAGCGCCTGGCGCAGGCGTTCGGGGTCCGCGATCAGCACCTTCTCTTCCGGGCCCCGGTAGTGCACCGGATGATGCTCGGGCGTGTTCGCGGTGGCCGCCAGTTCGCGCGCCAGCCCGGCCACGTCCACCGGCTGGGGACGCAGGGTGAAGAGGCCCTGGTCCAGGCGCCCCACGTCCAGCAGGTCCCGGATGAGCCGGGTGAGGGAGCGCAGCGACGACGCCGCGCCATCCGCGTCCCGCAGGTCCTCCAGGTCCTGGTTGCGCCGGGCCCGCCGTTGGATGAGCTGGATGCGGGCCTGGAGCGGCAGCAGGTAGTTGGCCATGTCGTGGGCCAGCACGGTGACGAGCTCCTCCGCCGCCGCCCGGCGGGCCTGCTTCACGGCCAGGTTCGTCAGCTCCCGCGTCAGCTCCACCCGGTGGGCCACCATGCCCGCCCAGCGCGCCACCGCCTGGAGGAAGCGCAGGTCGCGGTCGGTGAAGAAGTCGTTCCGGGCGGACGCCACGCCCACCACGCCCCGGATCTCCATGCCGATGGGCAGGGGCACCAGCAGGGAGGAGCGGACCCCCAGCCGGTGCTTGATGCCGGGAAGCTCCTCCGGGTCCTCCTCCTGACGGCCCGTCATGAAGGGCTCGCCCGTTTCGTACACCTGCACGGCGCGGCCCCCGTTGGCCAGCTGCAACCGGTCCAGGCCCAGCGCCTTCTGCAGACGCGACATGGGCGTGTCGCTGGTGCCGAACGCGACCAGGCTCTGGGTGCTCGGCTCCAGGAGGAAGACGTCCACCTTTTCGGCGTGGGTCAGCTCCGAGATGATCTGCCCTACCGTGTTCAGCGTGGGCTGGAGTTCCGCTGCGGGGAGGGCCAGCAGGCGCTCCAGCGCTTGCAGCCGTGCATCCGTCGTCTCGGGGCCTTTCAGGGGTTCACTCACAGGATGATGGTGGGGATCCCTTCCCGCTGAAGCTACCCGTGCAGCCGTCCCGTCCCCTGGACCTTGGGCGACCAGGCGGCCTTCGCACGGGCCCTGCGCCACCACCCGAAGCCGCCCGCCGCCAGGACGCTGACGCCCAGGAGCGCGGCCAGGCCCCACGCCCATCCCGGCCCCGTGACGTGCGCGGCCTTCGCTGCGTCCGGAGGCACGGGGACCAGCGC
>NZ_RAWD01000191.1:0-18920 GCF_003612065.1 Corallococcus sp. CA047B | reverse complement strand
CCCCCACACGCCACCCGCGCCAGAAAGGGTTGTCGTCCGCGCACCCCTGTCCGCCCGAGTGGCATCCAGCCCCCCGTGGCTCCCGGGCCACGGACGCCCATGGCCCGGGCTTTGCTGGTAGACGGAAAAAAGCAGCCGTGGTGCTGGACGGTGTGGAGGTGTGCACGTGGAAGAAGTCGGTGGTGGGCCTGGGGACGCGGTGCACTCCTCGTGGTTGGAGTTGAGCGCATCCCATCTCCGGCACAACGTGGAGGCCTTCCGCGCGCTGGAGTCCTCGGGGCCCACGCCCCGGGCGCTGGGCGCGGTGCTCAAGGGCAATGCGTATGGCCATGGGCTCGCCCAGGTGCTGCCGCTGGTGCACGCGGGCGTGGACGTCCTCTATTTCATCGCGCCGCGGGATGCGCTCACGGTGCGCGCGCACGAAGCCGCGCACGGCCTGCCCGCGCGGCAGGTGGTGGTCCTGGGCGCGGTGTCCCCCGAGGAGGCCGTCGTCCTGGCGCGCGAGGGCATCGACGTGGTGGTGGCGGACCGCTCCTGGGCGGACGCGGTGCCGGGCCTGCGCGCGGCGAAGCTTCCGCGCCCCCTGCGCGTGCACGTGCACCTGGACACGGGGCTGGGCCGCGAGGGCTTCACGGCGGATCAGCTCCCCAGGGAGACGCAGTTCCTCGCGGACGCGCCCGACGTGTTCGAGACGGTGGGCGTGCTCAGCCACTTCGCCAACACGGAGGAC
Organism: Corallococcus sp. CA047B; assembly: GCF_003612065.1. Taxonomy (NCBI): domain Bacteria; kingdom Pseudomonadati; phylum Myxococcota; class Myxococcia; order Myxococcales; family Myxococcaceae; genus Corallococcus; species Corallococcus sp. CA047B. The sequence continues at coordinate 18,190 of NZ_RAWD01000191.1, read as the reverse complement.
GTGACGGAGCAGGGGTACGCGCTCGCGCAGCTGGACGCGTTCGAGACGGGCCTTGCGCACCTGACAGCGCAGTTGAAGCCCGCGAAGCCATTGCAGCGCCACATCGCCGCGAGCGCCGCCGCGCTGGTGCTGCCCCGGGCGCGCTACGAGGCCGCGCGGGTGGGCATCTCCCTGTATGGCCTGTGGCCATCGCCGGAGACGCGGCTGTCGGCGCGGCTGGTGCTGGGGGAGCTGCCGGTGCTCAAGCCGGTGCTGTCGTGGCGGTGCAAGAGCCAGGTGGTGAAGTGGCTGCCCGCGGGAAGCTACGTGGGCTACGGCTGCACGTACCGTTGCCCGGAGCCCACGCGCCTCGCGGTGCTGCCGGTGGGCTACTACGACGGCTACCCGCGCCTCGCGTCCGGCAAGGCGCACGTGCTGGTGAACGGGCGCCGGTGCGCGGTGCTGGGCCGCGTGATGATGAACCACCTGATGGTGGACGTGACGCGCGCCGTGTCGGACGAGCGCCCGTTGACGGCGACGCTGCTGGGCCGCGACGGAGAGGAGTCCGTGTCCGCCGAGTCCCTGTCCGGCTGGGCGCAGACCATCCACTACGAGCTGCTCACCCGCCTGGGCTCGCACCTGCGCCGCGTGGTGGTGGAGTAGGCGACCGCGTTCTTCAGTCCTTGCGCGCCGGCTCCGTGCCCTGCGTCAGTCCCGGCGACGCAGCGGTCACCAACGCGGCGGGAGGCTGCACCTTCCAGCGGCGGTGCAGCCACAGCCACTGCTCCGGATGCCGGCGGATGGCGCGCTCCAGTCCCGCCGTCACCCGGGCCGTGTGCTCGGTGATGGGGTCCGCGAACTCGCCCGGCGCGGGTGCCGGAATGGGCCCCTCCACCTCCAGCCGGAACCGCGCTCCCGGACCCGGCGGACGCACGCCCACCACCACGAACACCGGCATGCCCGTGCGCTCCGCGGCCACCGCCATCGCGGGCGTGGTGGACGCGAGCCTTCCGAAGAACGGCACGAACACCGCTGCCTTCGCCGGCAACGCCTGGTCCAGCAGCATGAACGCGGACTCGCCCCGTTGCACCGCGTCGGTGATCTCCTGGATGGCGCCCTTCGGATAGATGAGCCCTGCGCCCGCGCCCAGCCGGTTCTCCGCGATGCGCGTGTTCAGCGCGCCCTTGAGCGGCCGCACCAACGCGTTGAGCGGCACGCCCAGGCGAATGAGCATCTGCCCCACCAGCTCCCAGTTGCCGAAGTGCGCCGTCACCAGCAGCGCCCCCTTGCCCGTGGCCACGTGCGCCTTGAGCGCCGCCCACGCCTCCTCGCCCTCGATGCCCTGCTTGTCCCAATCCGGCGCCATCCGGTCGCCCGACGGCAACGACTCCACCACCACGCGCGCCATGGTGATGTACGCACCACGCGCGATGGCGTGCCGCTCCGCCTCGCTCTTCTCCGGCATCGCGTGCGCCAGGTTGTCCAGCGCCACCTTGCGGCGGATGCCCAGCGTGTAGGCCAGGTTCCCCACGAAGCGCGCCAGCGCGTCCCGGGCCCCGGGTGACAACGCGGTGAGCAACGCCCAGACGCCGCGCGTCAGCAGCGCCACGATGGGGCCGGGCGGCTCGCCGACGATGCGGCGCAGGTGCTCTGGCGGCTTCTTTCCCTCGGGAGGGGTGTTCGTTTGCGCTGGGGACGGATGGGCGGAGAGGGGAGCGGACACGGCCGAGCACTCCACCGCGAACACGACCTGACAGCAAGGCCACGCACCGCTTGCACATCGCTACCTTGCTCGGCCGGTCTACGACACACTGCCCGGCCATGCCCAACCTGCTCCGTCCGGTGGCCCTGGCCACCGTTACCTTCCTCGCGGCATGTGGTGCCCGACAGGGCAACGCTCCCGCTCCCGGCGCCGTCGAAACACCGCCGGTCGTCCAAGCCCCCGCCGCGCCCACGCCGCCGGAACTGCGGCTGCCCGACGACGTGCGGCCCACCCAGTACGCCATCGTGTTGAAGATGGATCCGAAGGTGGAGACCTTCGAAGGCACCGTCGACATCACCCTGGACGTGAAGAAGGCCACGAACCTCGTGTGGCTGCACGGCAAGGGCCTCATCGTGAAGGAGGCCTCCATCGAGCAGGGCGGCGTCAAGCTGGCGGTGAAGCCGTCCTCCAGTGGCGAGGACTTCCTCGGCCTGTCGCTGGAGAAGCCCCTGGCCGTGGGCGGCGCGAAGCTGCACCTCGTCTACACGGGCGCCGCGTCCGAGCGCGAGACCTCCGGCGCCTTCCGCGTCAACGAGGGCGGTGACTGGTACGTCTACACCCAGTTCGAGCCCCTGGGCGCCCGCCGCGCGTTCCCGTCCTTCGACGAGCCCTCCTTCAAGGTGCCCTTCCAGCTCACCTTCCATGTTCCGCAGGGCAACGTGGCCGTCACCAACACGCCGCAGCTCGCGGAGGAGGCGGGCGCGGACGGCTGGCGCATCTTCCGCTTCGCGCCCACGCAGCCCTTGCCCAGCTACCTCATCGCCTTCGGCGTGGGCCCCTTCGACTTCCTGCCCGCGCGCGACGCCGGCCTGAAGCACGTGAAGACGCGCATCATCACGCCCAGGGGCCGCGCCAGCGAGGGCGCGTGGGCCGCGAAGGTGACGCCGGACATCCTGGAGCAGCTGGAGAAGTACTTCGGCATCCCGTACGCGTACGAGAAGCTGGACGTGCTCGCGGTGCCGCTGATGGGCGGCGCCATGGAGAACCCGGGCCTCGTCACGTTCAACTCGCGCCTCATCCTGTCCCGGCCGGAGAACGACTCGGTGGGCCGCCAGCGCGCGTTCGCCAACGTGCAGGTGCACGAGCTGGCGCACCAGTGGTTCGGCGACCTGGTCACCATGGCGTGGTGGGACGACCTGTGGCTCAACGAATCGTTCGCCTCGTGGATGACCCCGCGCATCGTGGAGTCGTGGCAGCCCACCTGGGACGGCCCGGTGGAGCGCGTGCAGGACCGCAACGGCGCGCTGGACGCGGACAGCCTCGTGTCCGCGCGCTTCATCCGTCAGCCCATCCGTAACAGCGGTGACATCCAGAACGCCTTCGACGGCATCACCTACGGCAAGGGCAGCGCGGTGCTGGCCATGACGGAAGCGTGGCTGGGCCGGGAGGTCTTCCAGAAGGGCATCCAGCGCTACATCCGCGCGCACGCGGGCGGCAACGCCACCGCGAAGGACTTCGTGGACGCGCTGTCCGCCGAGTCCGGCAAGGACGTGGCCTCCGTGATGAACAGCTTCCTGGACCAGACGGGCGCGCCCTTCATCACCGCGACCCTGCTGTGTGACGGCGGCAAGCCGCGCGTGGCCCTCACCCAGGAGCGCTACCTGCGCCTGGGCTCCAAGCTTCCGGACATGGCCCAGTCGTGGAAGGTGCCCGTGTGCGTGAAGTACCCGGGCGCCACGAAGGACGTCACCGCGTGCACGCTGATGACGGAGACGAAGGCGGAGCTGCCGCTGCCGGAGGCCAAGGCGTGCCCGGCGTGGGTGTTCCCCAACGCGGAGGGCGCGGGCTACTACCGCGTGCGGCTGGCGGACGACACGCGCGCGAAGCTGATGAAGGCGGGCCTGACGAAGCTGTCCCGCGCCGAACGCGTGGTGCTGCTGGGCGACGCGCTGGCCCTGGCCCAGGCGGGCGTGCTGCCCGCGGCGGAGGCCCTGCCGCTGCTCACGCGCGTGGCGGAGGACCCGGACCGGCAGGTGCTGGAGGCGGGCATGGAGCTGCTCGACCTGGTGTCGTCGCGGCTGCTCACGCCCGAGCAGGAGCCGGAGCGGGCCCGCTACATCCGTGACACCTTCGGTCCGCGCGCGCGCAAGCTGGGCTTCAAGCCCCGCACGGGCGAGAGCGAGGACACGCGCCTGTTGCGACCGCGCCTGCTGGAGCTCGCCGCCAACGAGGGCCATGACCCGAAGCTCGTCGCCGAGGCGCGCACCCTGGCGGACCAGTGGCTGAAGGACCGGCGCGCGGTGGCCCCGGAGATGGTGGGGCCGGTGCTCTCCATCGCGGCGAACCACGGCGATGCCGCCTTCAACACGAAGCTGGTGGAGACGCTGCGCGCGGAGAAGGACCGCTACACGCGCCAGCAGCTGCTGGGGGGCCTGTCCCAGGTGAGCGACCCCAAACTCGTGCAGGAGAACCTGCAGATGCTGCTGGAGCCGAAGACGGACCTGCGCGAGAGCATGTGGCTGCTCTTCGGCGCGTCGCGCGACCCGCGCACGCAGGACGTCGCCGTGGACTTCGTGAAGAAGCACTTCGACACGCTGGTGGGCACCGAGGGCAAGCCGGGCCTGATGCCCGAAGGCATGGGTTCGCGGCTGCCCTACATCGGCGCGGGTTTCTGTGACGCGGGCAAGCGCCAGGAGCTGGCGGCCTTCTTCGAGCCGCGCGGCAAGCAGACGCCGGGCTCGGAGCGCGTGCTCCGGCAGGTGATGGAGATCGTCGACCAGTGCGGCGCGCTGAAGGAGAAGCAGGGCGACAGCATCCAGTCCTTCCTCTCCGGCAAGCCGGCGAAGACGCCCCAGGCCCCTCCCGCGCCCCTGTAGGCCGTCTGTCATTGTCCTGAAACGACACCGGGCCCGCGTGACGTCACGCGGGCCCGGCTTGTTGGGAAGGACTTCGCGGACGGAAAGAGACTACTTCCTGCCGCGCGTCATGAAGGACATGAGGGCCTCGCGGGCCTCGTCGGAGTGCAGGCGCTGGATGAACTCCGCGCCCTCGCGCTTCATCGTGGTCTCCACCTGCTCGCGCAGCGGGCCGCGGATGAGCTGCTTGGTCACCTTCAGCGCCTGCGCGGGACGGGAGGCCAGGGCGCGGGCGCGCTCGGTGGCCACTTCCTTGAGCTGCGCTTCGGGGACGGCCTTGTTGATGATGCCGGCGCGCAGCGCGGTGGTCGCGTCGAACGGGTCGCCGAACAGCAGCAGCTCCGACGCCAGCGCGAAGCCCGCCGCGCGGGGGAGCAGCAGGCTGCTGCCGCCTTCCGCGCACAGGCCCAGGTTGACGAAGGGCATGCAGAAGCGCGCCTTCTCCCCGGCCACCACGTAGTCACAGTGCAGGAGCATGGTGGTGCCGATGCCCACCGCCGCCCCCTCCACCGCGGCCAGCACCGGCTTGGCCATGCCAGCCAGGGCGCGCAGGTAGCGGAACACCGCGCTGTCCTCGCCCGCGGGCGGGTGCTCCACGAAGTCGCCAATGTCGTTGCCCGCGGTGAACGCGCCGCCCGCGCCGGACAGGAGCACCACGCGGACATCGTCCCGGCGGTCCGCGTCCAGCAGGGCGGCCGTGGCGGCCTCGTACATGGCGTGGGTGAAGGCGTTCTTCTTCTCCGGCCGGTTGAAGGTGACGGAGAGGACCCCCGCGTCGAGCTGCGTCAGGACAGTGTCGGACATGGCCGGGCAGACTAACGCGCGTCGGGCGAGAGTGCGCGCAAGAGCAGCGGGGCCAGCGTCACCACCTGGTGGGGAAAGGGCAGGCCCTGTCGGGGCTCCACACTGTCCGTGCTCACCAGCCGCTTGACGGGCACGCCGTGCAGGCGCTCCAGCGCGGGGCCCACCAGCAGGGCGTGCGTGGTGGCCAGGGTGAAGTCGTCTACGCACCCCTCGCCCTTCAGCTCCTTCGCCGCCGCCGCCAGCGTGCCGCCGGTGGAGATCATGTCGTCCACCAGGATGGGGCGCATGCCGCGCACCTGGCCCAGCAGGCCCAGCGTCTCCACGTCGTTGCCGCTCAGCCGCGCCTTGTGCACCACCGCCCACGGCCGGCCCAGAAGCTTCGCCAGGGCCTCCGCGCGCTTCACCGCGCCCAGGTCCGGGGCCACCACCACGGAGGTGTCGGACACGTGGGGGCGCAGCGCTTCAGCCAGCAGGGGCAGCGCGGACAGGTGCTCCAGCGGGGCGCCGAAGCAGCCCTCCAGCGCCGGGTTGTGCAGGTCCACCGTGAACACGCGCTCGAAGCGGCCGTGGGACAGCAGGTCGGCCACCAGCCTGCCCCCCAGGGGTTCGCCCGCCCGGGCCCTGCGGTCCTGGCGCGCGTAGCCCACGTAGGGAATCACCGCCTGCAGCGAGGCCGCGCCCGCGCGCCAGCACGCGTCCGCGAGGAGGAGCAATTCCAGCAGGTGCTCGCCCACGGGGGGCGTGGAGGTCTGAAGGACGACGACGCGGCGGCCCCGGATGGCCTCCGGGGGCACCTCGATGTGCAGTTCTCCATCCGGGAAGCGCTCCAGCTTCGTGGCCACGGGCGAGATGCCGAACGCCTGGGCGAGCGCACGGCCGAGGTGGGGACTGGCACTGCCGACGACGAGGGCGGGTGGCGTCATGGGGAGCCACCCTAGCGCGCCTTCTGCTCGCGGTGCCCTGGCCTCCCGGGCATCCCACCAGGAGAGCTGTTGACTGTGTCTTCGCCGCCACGTTCCAGGGGAACGCGCACCTTCCGTGAGGAGGCGGGTGGATGGCGTTCAAGGATCGGTCAGATGCCGGGCAGAAGCTCGCGGGGGTGCTGGCGCCCTACCGCTCCGGGGACGTGCGCGTGCTGGGCCTGACGCGCGGTGGGCTGAGCGTGGCGCTGGAGGTGGCCCGGGCGCTGGCGGCCCCGCTGGACCTGTGGGTGGCGCGCAAGGTGCGCGGGCCGGGCCGCAACAAGCTCGTCCTGGGCTCGGTGACGGAGGGCGGAGGGGTGTTCCTGGATGCCCAGGCCGCGCCCCAGTCGCCCCTGTCCGGGGCGGCGCTCCAGGACTTCCTGCGCGGGGAGCTGGAGGACGTGGAGAAGCAGGCCCGGCAGCTGCGGGGCGGGCCGACGCCGGATGTCCGCGGCCGCGTGGTGCTCCTGGTGGACGACGGGATGGTGACGGGGGCCACGATGGCCGCGGCGCTCCTGGCGCTCCAGCAGCGCGGGGCGCGTCAGCGCATCGTGGCGGTGGGCGTGACGACCCCGGTCGCGCTGGAGCTCATCCGGGGCCGGGCGGACGCGGTGCACTCGCTGATGCTCAAGGCCGGGCTGCGCCAGGTGGCGGAGGTCTACGACACGTTCCCCTCGCTGAGCGAGGACGAGCTGCGGCGGTGGCTCACGCGCGCCCGGGACTCCTCCCCGGCGCGGGCCTCCGGGGTGGCGCCGGACGTGGGCGGCGGGTGGTGGTTCTGACAGGCCGCCGTCCGGGCGGGCCTGGAGGGGAAGCGGAGCAGGCGACAGCAACCGGGGAACTGGAACAGGAGGCCGTATGGATGTCGAAGCGGTGCATTCGGAGGAAGGCAGGCCCCATGCCCACTGGGAACACTTCACGCGTGACGAGCAACTCGGGGTGCGGGGGGTGGGCCACTCCATGGAGCAGGCCTTCGAGCTGACGGCGCAGGCGCTCTGCGCGCTGGTGACGGACCCGAAGCGCGTGGAGGCGCACGAGGAACTGGAGGTGTCGTGCCATTCCGCGGACCATGACCAGCTCCTCGCGGACTGGCTGAGCGCGGTGGTGGGCGCGATGGCGGCACGGCGCCTGCGCTTCCAGTGCTTCGCGGTGCGCCTGGACGGGTTGAACCTGTTCGGCCACGGCTTTGGCGAGCGCGCGGGGGTCGAGCGCCACGGCGCCAACGTGGCGGTGACGGGCGCCACGTTCACGGGGGTGTCCGTGCGGCAGGGACCCGGCGGGGTGTGGACGGCCGAGGCGCTGGTGGACTTCTAGATGCCGGGCAAGGCCATCTCCTTTCCGGGAGGTGGAGGGAGTCTGGAGCTGCCCTCCGGAGCGCCCGTGGCGAGCGCCGTGCTGGTGTCGTGCTTCGCGTGCCTGGGCCATTCGCCCGGGCCGGCGCGGCTGGCGCGCTCGCTGGTGTCGCGGGGCTTCGCGGTGCTGCGGCTGGACTTCACGGAGGGTCCGGCCCAGGGAGGGGACGGGGGCCCGGACACCGTGCCGAGCGTGGACGCGGTGGTGGCCGCCTCGGCGTGGCTCGCCGCGCACGCGCGGGTGCCCCGGCTGCTGGTCGGCCACAGCCTGGGGGGCACGGCGGTGGTGGCGTCGCTGCCCAGGCTGCCGGACGTGGCGGCGGTGGCGCTGGTGAACGCGCCCGCGGGGGCGAACGAGGTGCGCGCGTTGCTGCCTCCCGGCGAGCGCGACGCGGCGGAGAGTTCCTTCATGCTGGGGCCCGGCCGGCTGCGCCTGGGGCGCGACTTCCTCACCGCGATTGACGAGGCGGCGGTGGCGAAGGCGCTGAGGGCCTTCCCGGGCGCGCTGCTGGTGCTGCACGCGCCGGAGGACCGGTACGTGGCCCTGGACAGCGCGCGCCGGTGGGTGACGGGCGCGCGCCGGCCCGCGAGCCTCGTGATGCTGGACGGGGCGGATCACTTCCTCTCTCGCCCGGAGGACGCGGCCTACGCGGCGGACGTGCTGGGGCCGTGGGCCGCGCGGCACGTGGCGCCGGTGCGTGAGCGCGAGGCGCCGCTGCCGGAGGGACAGGTGGAGGTGCGCGAGGCGTCCGAAGGGGGGCTGGCCCAGGACATCCGCGTGGGCACGCACCGGCTGCGCGCGGACGAACCGCTGACGCTGGGCGGGCAGGACTCGGGGCCCACGCCGTACGGACTGCTGGCGGCGGCGCTGGGGGCGTGCACGTCCATGACGGTGCGGATGTACGCGGATCGGCATGGCTGGCCGCTTGAGCGGGTGCGGGTGCGGTTGGACCACGACAGGGTGCATGCGAAGGATTGCGCGGAGTGCGAGTCGCGGGTGGGGCGGGTGGATGGGCTGGAGCGGCGGGTCCGTCTGGAGGGGCCCCTGACGGACGAACAGCGCACCCGGCTGCTGCACATCGCGGACCTGTGCCCGGTGCACCGCACGCTCGAATCCAAGGTGGACGTGCGGACGCGGTGGGACGATTCGTCCACGGAGTGAGTGCTCCTGGGCCGGGGGCTGGTATAGGGGGCGTTGCTGTCTTCCTCTTCGCGATCAGGACGTTCGTAAATGGCCCGTGAACCCCGCCTTGTGTGGCTCGACCTGGAGATGACCGGGCTGGACCCAGAGTCCTGCGGCATCATCGAGGTGGGCGTCATCATCACCGGCCCGGACCTGCGCCCCATCGCGGAGTTCGAGCGGGTCATCTGGCAGCCGGAGGAGATGCTCCAGCGCATGGAGCCCGTCGTGCGCGACATGCACACGAAGAACGGCCTCAGCGAGAAGGTCCGCGCCTCCAACGTGTCCCTGCGCGTGGCCGAGCGCGAGGTGACGTCCTTCGTCGCGGACCATTGTGAATTGGGCGAGGGCATCCTCGCGGGCAACTCCATCCACACCGACCGGCGCTTCCTCATCAGCCACATGCCCATGCTGGACCGCTACCTGCACTACCGCATGGTGGACGTGACGAGCCTGAAGGTGCTGGTGCGCGCCTGGTACCCGGCGCTGGTGGAGCCGCGCAAGCCGCCCAGCGGGCACACCGCGCTCGCGGACCTGCGCTCCAGCATCAGTGAGTTGCAGTACTACCGGGACATCCTCTTCCGCGCGACGCCGGGCTAGCGGCCCTCGCGTCAGACGCGGGCGCCCTCGGCCGGGAGCTGCCGGGCGATGGTGCCCAGCAGGTCGTCCAGTTCGAAGGGCTTGGCGAGGAAGTGCGAGCTGGCGCGGCGCTCTTCCTCGGTGAGGCGGCCGGCGCTCATCACCACCACGGGGATGTGGCGCAGGTCGGGATGGGCGCGGATGCGGCGCAGCAGCTCTCCGCCGTCCATCACCGGCATCATCAAGTCCAGCAACACGAGGTCGGGCTTCGCGGCCAGCAGCCGTTGGAGGCCCTCGTCACCGTTGTAGGCGGTGTCGATGTCGTACCCCTCCAGGGACAGGATGTCCTGGAGCGCCTCCACGATGGCGAGTTCGTCGTCGACGATGAGCAGCCGCTTCATGCGCCCCCGGCCTTCACCGCCCGGATGTGCCTCCTGCGCTCCCCCTGGGAGAAGGCGCAAGGGTGCGTCAGGCGGTGTGAGGGAGGGGTAGGCGTCACGCGAGGGCTCCGGAAGCATCTGCCGGACAAGGTAGGTCGTCGCGCGACTTCGGCCAGGGGCTGATGTGGGTTTTGTTCAGCAGGTGGGGGCAGGTGAGCCCTGGGGCGTGGCCAGGCGGTCCCGGAGGATGTGTTTCTGGACCTTTCCCAGGGCGTTGCGGGGCAGGGCGTCGGTGAAGACGACGCGGCGCGGCTTCTTGAAGGCGGCCAGGCGTTCGCGGCACCAGTCGATGAGGGCCTGGGCGTCCTGGGGCGCACCCGGAGTGGAGACGATGACGGCGACGACCTGTTCGCCGAAGTCGGGGTCGGGCAGGCCCAGCACGGCGGCCTCGGCGACGGAAGCGTGGCCGGCGAGGACCTCTTCGACCTCGCGGGGGTAGATGTTGAAGCCGCCGCTGATGATGAGCTCGCGGGCGCGGCCGGTGATGCGCAGGAAGCCGTCGGGGTCGTACTCGCCCAGGTCGCCGGTGCGGAACCAGCCGTCGGCGTCGAAGGCCTCGGTGGTGGCGTCGGGGCGGCGCCAGTAGCCGGTGAAGACGTGGGGCCCGCGCACCTCGATTTCGCCTGTCTCGCCGCGAGGCAGGACGGCGCGCGAGCGCACGTCCACGACGCGGGCCTCCTGGCCGGGAAAGGGCATGCCCACGGTGCCGGGGCGGCGTTCGCCGTCGTAGGGCTGGGTGGTGTTCATGAGCGTCTCCGTCATCCCGTAGCGCTCCAGGATGCGGGCACCGAACTGCGCTTCGATGTCCAGGCACAGCTGGGGGCTCAGGGGTGCGGATCCAGAGACCCACAGGCGCAGGGCGCGGGGCTTCACGCCGGTGCGGCGGGACTCTTCCAGGAGGCGCCCGTACATGGTGGGCACGCCGAAGAAGAGGGTGAGGGACGCGTCGTCATGGAGGGAGGCGAGCGCTTCGGAAGCGACGAAGCGGCGGCGCAGGTCCACGCTGGCGCCGGTGAAGAGGGTGCCGTGCAGGCCCACCATGAGGCCGTGGGTGTGGAAGAGCGGGAGGGTGAGCAGCAGCCGGTCCGCGTCCGTCCAGCGCCACGCCTCGGTGACGGCGCGCACGTTGGCGAGCAGTTGCCGGTGCTGGAGCATGGCGCCCTTGGAGCGGCCGGTGGTGCCGGACGTGTAGCCGAGCACCGCGAGGTCCTCCGCGCCGGGAAGGGGCAGGGAGACGTGGGAGGCGGAGCCCTGCGCGAGGATGGCGTCGAAGGCCACGGTGGGCAGGGACGCGGACAGCTCCGGCGGGGGCGGCTCCACGGTGATGAGCCATTGCAGCGCGGGGAGCTGGTCGCGCAGGGGGGAGAGTTCAGAGGCGCCCGAGGTGCCGGTGACACAGACCTTCACCTCCGCGTCGGAGAGGATGTGGGCCAGTTCGACCTGGCGGTACGCGGTGTTGACGAGCACGGCGACGCAGCCGGCGGCCTGGACGCCGAGCCACGTGATGACGAACGCGTCGCTGTTCTCCAGGAAGAGGGCCACGCGCTCCCCGGGAGCGAGGCCCCGGGCCTTGAGCCCGCGCGCGAACGCGGTGACGCGCTCCGCGAGCTGCCCGCGCGTGAAGGTGGTGCCCTCGAAGGAGAGCAGCGGGCGCGAGGGCGCGTGACGGGCATGGTCGAGGAAGACTTCGAGCAGGGAGGCCGGCATGGTGAGCCCGAGCCTAGCTGGGACGGGGTAGGGTGTGCGCATGTCCGTGCGTCGGCAGGCGATACAAGCCCTGGTGCTGTTCATGGGCCTGGCCTGTTCGGCGCCACAGCCTGTCCCAGGTGTTGTGCGGGGCACACCGGGCGAGCGTCTCAAAAGCCTCCCCGGGCCCATGCCGGGCTTCGGGCCGTTCGACACCTTCTCCGACGCGTTGGTCGCGGCGTGTCCCCTGATTCTCTCCAAGCCGCATGCGACCGCTGGGCGCGAGAGGGCCCAGGACTTTCGTGTTCGCTGGCGCATCTCGAAGGAGTACTGCGCATGGCTGTATTACACGCCGGCCGGCAAGTACGAGATGAGCATGCTCACGGATCAGTCGGAGCAGGATGAACTGGATCGCAGGAAGAGTTGTCTGCTCCCCGAGACAGTGGATGATGCCCGGTTCCCCATGGGGAGCATCAAATATGTCTTTGCCCTGCACAACCACCCCTACGAGGGACGGCTCTCGGACGGGGACATCCGGATGATTGTTTCCATGGGGCGGACCCATGAATGGGTCGTGGAGGTGGGCGGGAAGAAGGTGCCCCTCTCCGTCGTCGCGTTCTTCTCGAACTCCGACGACCTGGGCCAGCCGTCATGCGACGGGTTCTTCCAGTACATCCCCGTGAATGGTGAATTGAAGAAGTGGACCGGGGATGGCTCCGGTGGGTGGCGTCAGGAGCTGCTTGGCACCGTCACATGGCAGGATGAAGAGCACTACCGGATCGATGAGAAATAGCGTGCGCCCCCGCCATCGCCCTGCCAGGAGCGACCCATGAAGCGGCTCCATCCCATCCTGGTGCTCGCGTTCCTTCTCGCGAGTTGCCTTCGCCCTTCCTCGACCCTTCCCGCGAAGCTCGAAGAGGACCCTTCCATCGTCTTCCCTGCGTTCTTCGCGCAGCCCGCGGTCTCCCTGGGCACGGAAGGGACGGTGTACGAGCTGGATGGCGACACGCTGCGTGCGCTCTCCATCGCCACCCAGGACCTGCTGTCTCCTCAGGACAAGCCCCTCCTGTGTGGCAGCCGACTGGAGTCGCAGCAGTACCGGGTGATCCGTCAGGGAGACCTCTTCTTCATCCGCATCGACGAGGACCCCAAGGCGTGTGGCCGTACGCACCCGGCCCTCGATTCGGGAGCGAGCTATGCCATCCACCGTGACGGCCGGATCCTCCGAAGGGGCATGGACGGCTCGGCCGATGTGACGGATTCCGCGGATTCGGGTGTGAACGCCACGCCAGGAGAGCCTGGGGCCGCCTCTCCGGGTTCGTTGGGAGAAGGGCCCTCGCCGTTCCTGCCCTCCTCCTGGCAGGACGCGGGGACTCAGGGACCTGCTCCCACCCCCTGAGTCGTGCCGCGGAACACGGAGTCCATGGATCCGGGCAGGGCAAGGGCGCATGAGAGGGGGCAGTGATACATTCGAGCCTCCTCCGTGCGGCGCCCACGCAAGGGTCATCTCGACATGTCCAGCCTCTGGTTCAACGTCCCCTTCCTGTATTGCCGCTTCCGGATGCTCGTCTCGCATTCGGTGCGCGAGAAGAGGGATGAGGGCCTTGTTTCCACGCACGACGCGCAGGTGGTCATCGCGGGGGCGTTCCGGCTTCAAGCGGGCCACGGTGTACAGGCCCCCTACTTCTTCAACGACGCCGCGGTGTTTCGGGTCCAGGGTCGGTGTGTGAATGAATCGGTCCAGACAGGGCCGGTGGGCCGGATGGAAGTGAAGACCACGATGGTCATGTCTGGAGTCACCACGCCGAACGTGGTCTCCCTGAGCATTGATCCCGACTTCGACCATCAAGGGGTGTTCAAGACAGGGGCCGACGGTCGTGATCCCTTCGTCGCGATGCAGGTCGATACCGTGCGCAAGATCGTGGGCGAAAACCTGAACCACACCGAGCAAGAACATTCCGTGGATCAGCTTCGGATCAAGTTCTCCCTGCTCCAATGGAAGCTTCCGGAGAAGCCAGGGGAGCTGCGCTTCGATGAAACCTCCGGCGCCAACGTCGACTCCATCGACGGCTGTCGGTGGGACTGCGAGCGCCCGAAGATTTCCGGTGTCCTGCGGCTCACGCCCGGCATCCCGGCCTTTCGCATCGTGGATGACTCCGTGGAGCAGAACCCCGTTCCGAACTGTCGCATCCGCGTCCAGGGCCCGGACCGCCAGGAGCAGGAGTTCGAGACCGACGCGCAGGGCGAGGTCTTCATCCCCCGCACCGGCGACGAGGTCTACACCCTGCTCGGCGTCGTCCAGGACGAAGCCCCCCTGGCCGGCGCGCTGCTGGGCGAATGGACCGTCGAATCCATGCCGGACCTGCCCTGAACCTTCCTCCCGACCGACACCTCCAGACCACGCAAGGGTCAGCTCGACATGTCCAGCCTCTGGTTCAACGTCCCCTTCCTGTATTGCCGCTTCCGGATGCTCGTCTCGCATTCGGTAAGCAAGAAGACGGAGAACGGCGTTTCAACACACGACGTGCAGGTGGTCATCGCGGGGGCGTTCCGGCTTCAAGCGGGCCACAGTGTCCTGGGCCCCTACTTCTCCAACAATCATGCGGTGTTTCGGGTCCAGGGTCGGTGTGTGGATACCTGGTTCATGGCCCAGCCGGGTTACCGACAGGACGTGAAGACCACGATGCTCATGTCTGGAGTCACCACGCCCAACGTGGTCTCCCTGCGCATCCATCCTGAACACGACCATCAAGGGGTGTTCAAGACAGGGGCTGACGGTCGTGACCCCGTCGTCGCGATGCAGGTCCATGACGTGAGGAAGATCGCGTCCGCCAACCTGAACAACACCGAGGAAGAACACTCCGTGAAGGAGTTCCGGGTCATCTTCGCCATGGGCGAATGGAAGCTTCCGGAGAAGCCAGGGGAGCTGCGCTTCGATGGAACCTCCGGCACCAGCCTCGAATCCATCGACTGCTGTCGGTTGACTTGCGAGCGCCCGGAGGTTTCCGGCGTCCTGCGGCTCACGCCCGGCATCCCGGCCTTTCGCATCGTGGATGACTCCGTGGAGCAGAATCCCATTCCAAACTGTCGCATCCGCGTCCAGGGCCCGGACCGCCGGGAGCAGGAGTTCGAGACCGACGCGCAGGGCGAGGTCTTCATCCCCCGCACAGGCGACGAGGTCTACACCCTGCTCGGCGTCGTCCAGGACGACCTGCCCCTGGCCGGTGCGCTGCTGGGCGAATGGACCGTCGAATCCATGCCGGACCTGCCCTGAACCTTCTTCCCGCCCGACACCTCCAGACCCATGCCGAATCTTGAAACGCTGTTGAAGGACACGCTGCTGCTCACCGCCGCCCCCGACGCACCGTGGAAGTCCTACGGCGCGAGCCCGGGCGCCCTGGAAGCCGCCGCTGCGGACCCGGGCACCCCGGGCCGCTGGAACTGGTCCCACGACGTCCGCAAGCCCGGGCGCGTAAGCGGGGTGACCTACCACCTGCTCCGGACGCCCTGGTACGTCGAACAGACCCCCACCGTGCTGGAGGAGCTCCTCTGGCATCCCATCGAGGTGGGCTATCGCGGCCTGCCCCTGACGCTGGAGCTCACCAAGAAGTTCCTGGTGCGCAAATACGAGACCTCCCGTGGAACCGTCGCCAAGGAGCAATCCGCCCACTGGCTTCCCGCGGAGCTCGACCGGAGCATGCTGCTCGTCTTCGGCTTCCAGTTGAACCTGCGCGCGAAGTCCAAGACCTTCTCGCTGGAGCCCATCCCCCTGGATGTGCTGGAGCAGGACGACTTCATGCCCAGGCCCGGCGCGAAGCCGCCCAAGGCTCCCGTCATGAAGGTGACGCGCACGGAGACGGGGACCCTCCAACTCGTGCCCCTGCGGGTGTTGGTGTGCGCGGAGTTCGTCTGCTGCCAGGAGAGCACCGACTACGTGCCGGGCGCCAAGGCGCGCACGTCGCGGTTCCGGCCGCACCTGATGCTCATGAGCAACCGTCCGTTGGAGAAGCTGGCCGCGAAGATCAGCATCCGCCGTCCCTCCATGTCCACCATGGCGCATGAGGGCCTGCCCCCCGCGGACGACCAGGATGGGATGTCGCACATGATGGCGACGGGGATGTGGTCGGACTCGAACTCGCCGGAGATTGCCTGGGAGAAGATATTCACCGTTTCGATCCCGCCGGTCTGGTCCTCCATCTTCTCCCGCTTCAAGACGAACCTCCCTGCGGGCGCGGGCTACCTGATGGCCTCGCCGGACGCCCCGGGTGGACCGGGGTTCCTCTCGCACCGCTGGAACGACGCGGCGGGCCGGTATGAGCAGCATCAGGAGGAGCTGATGCCGGGCCAGGGGTACTTCGACAACATCCACGTGGCGCCGCCCATGCGCGCACCCAAGACCCTCCGCGACCTCTATCCGGACGCGAAGCTGAACCTGGATGAGATCGTCATGGCGCCCTTCTGCATCCATGACTGTCTTCACCAGCACTGGCGGTGGTTGCCGGCGAAGGAGAAGTCCCTGCACGGTTGGGATGAGAAGGGGCCCTATGCCGTCCCGGGGGCTCCGCACATCCCGCTGCATCAGCACCTGCGCGTGGAGGTGGAGTCCCCGCACGCGTATGCCTATTGCGTCCGCTCGGAACAGGTCCTGGAGCCGGGCCGCTGGGAGTACATCCTGCACGAAGGACTGGCCTACGGAATCAGCGCGAGCCACGACGTGATGGGCAAGATGCTGCTGGGAGGTCGGGCGCTGCTCTCCCCGTGGCCCTCGGAGGCGCAGGCGTCGTGGGCGATGTTCTACTGGGTGCTGCGCTACAGCCGCACCCGGGACCGGGCCGTCGAGCGGCTCCTGGAGGATGGGGCGCCCGTGCCCTGACGGCGGCTCACGCAGGGCGCGTGATACATTCCAGGTCTCCGCGCCCGCACCTGCTCACGAGCCTTGTCGCCATGCCTGGTCAATGGTCCGAAGTCCCCGTCCTGTATTGCCGCATCCAGCTGGTCGGCTCGCACACGTGGCGCAAGAACCAGATGCCTGGCCTCGACAGCCTCACGACGCATGAGGTGGCGGTGGTCGCCACGGCCGCGTTCCGCCTGGAGAACACGCCCGGGGGTGGTTTCTCCTTCCGGAACGACACGGTGACGTTCCGGGTCAAGGGGCAGATCCGTGGCGAGTTCGTCCTCACGGAGAAGGACTCACGCATCTCCAAGGGCTCGCTGACGAAGCTCGCTGGCACCACCGCACCGGATCTGGTGACCCTGGAACTTCTTCCCCAGGAGCCGCGCACCGCCTACCTGCACCTGGGAAACCTGGCCGGACTCATCCTCGAGGTGAAGACCCAGGTCTGGGAGCGGGTGGGCGGCCAGACGCACCGTGGCATCATCGACGAGGAGTTCAGCATCAAGGACCTCTTCACGCTGACCCTCCCGGAGACGCCCCGCGAGGTGCGCCTGGATCTGGACACGGCGAAGTCCCTGCTGGGCGTCTTCTCGTGTTGCGCTGCGGACTGTGGCGTCCGCGTGTCCGGCGTGCTCCGCCTCACGCCCGACCCGCCCACCTTCCGCATCGTGGATGACTCGCTGGACCAGAACCCCATCCCCCACTGCCGGGTCCGCGTCCGTTGCCCGGATGGCGTGGAGCGCGAATTCGTCACCGACGACGCAGGCGAAGTCTTCATCCCCCGTGCCGGCAAGGACGTCTACACGCTCGTGGAGATCCTCCATGACAGCGCGCCCTTGAGTGCCTCGGAATCCGGTCGCTGGACCGTCGACGCGTTCTGAAACCCCTTCCCGTCCTCCACCCCGACCCATGCCGACCCTCGACGCACTCCTGCGCAACACGCTGCTGCTGACCGCGGCCCCCCAGGCGGACTACCAGTCCTTCGGGGGTGACTCCGGCACCGCCGAGGCCGCGGCGAAGCCCCGCTCCGGGAAGCACTGGAGCTGGACGCATGATCCGGAGCACGCCGGGCAGGTGACCCACGTCACCTACGACCTGCCCGGGACGCCCTGGTACGACGCGCAGACCCCCACCGTCCTCGACGCGCTGGTGTGGCATCCCATCGAGCTGACCCACGGCGGCAGGACGTACACGTTGGAGCTCTCCAAGGAGTTCCTCCTCCGCAAATACGAAGCCTCCCAGGGGTCCATCGTGCGGGGGCAGTCCGCGTATTGGATTCCCGCGGACATCGACCAGAGCATGCTGCTCGTCTTCGGGTTCCAGGTGAACCTGCGCGCTCCTGCCGGGACGCTCGAACTGGAGCCCATCCCGGAAGGCGTCCTGGCCCAGGACGACTTCATGCCCTGGCCCAACGCGAAGCCGCCGAAGGCGCCCGTCATGAAGGTGCGGGCCCAGGAGACGGGAACCCTCCAGCTCATTCCCTTCCGGGTGCTCGTGTGCGCGGAGTTCGTCTGCTGCACGGAGCGCGACGACTACCTTCCGGGCGGGCTCGCGCTCACGTCCCGGTTCCGGCCGCACCTGATGTTCGTGGCCAACCGCGACCTGGAGCGCATGGCCGCGAAAATCAGCGTCCGCCGTCCCGCCATGTCCACCATGGCGCACAACGCACCGAAGCCCGCCCCCCCGCCGCCCCATCC